>CAZFGM010000070.1:0-17097 GCA_964518515.1 uncultured Alcaligenaceae bacterium
GATTCGGGAGAAGCATAGGCCCTTCGGGCCGTTTTTTTATCAAAAATTGGCAATTACCAATTGCCAATTACCAATTGCCAATTGCCAATTGGAATAACCTGGTGCAATTGGTTGAATCACTTTCAAAATTGGAAATTGGAAATTGGCAATTGGCAATTGGCAATTGGCAATTGGCAATTTTTCCATCTGCCCCGAAAGGGGCCACTACTTCCGTGCCACGTCCCGGAAGAAGCATAGCAACCTTTGGCCCATCGTCCACTGTTATTCGGCAATCCGCAAGAGAACCTTGCCTTTGCGGCCCGGTGTTTCCGCCTTGGCCACCGCCTGGGCGATTTCGTCCAGGGAATAGGACGCTTCAACCTGGGTAGTCAGCACGCCGGCCCGCATCAGGCGGGTGATGCGGCGGAAAAGCTTGAGCATGGTGAAGATGCCCTGCTGGCGGACCCATTCGGAAAGCCAGAAACCCTGAAGCCGTTTCTGACCGACCAGGAGCCAGCGCGGATCGAGCGGAATGGGTTCGCCGGACAAGGTGCCGTAGATCAGCATCCGCCCGCTCGCGCCCAGGGCCCGCACGGCCGCGGCGCCCATGGCGCCGCCGACCGCATCCAGGGCGTAACGAACCCCGTCGCCCTGGGTGATTTCCCGCACGCGCTGGTCGATGTCCTCGTCATTGGCGGCGATGACGGCGTCGGCCCCCATGTGCCGTAGTTCTTCCGCCTGCTCGCGGCGGCGGACCACGTTGAGCGTGCGAAAGCCGGCGTATTTGCCCAGGCGGATCACCATCCGGCCGAGGGCGCTGGCGGCGGCGGTTTGCAGCAGCCATTGGCCGCGCGGCACCCGCAGCACCCATTGCGTCATGACCACGGCCGTGGCCGGGTTGACGAAAAAGCTGGCCACCTGCTCGTCGGGCAAGTCGTCCGGCACGGGAACGAGCTGGCGCGCGGGCAGGGTCACATATTCTTGCCAGTTCCCCCCCTGGCCGTTGAGGACGGCGACGCGGCGGCCCGGCTTGAGCCCGCGCAGCCAGCGCAGAAACCCCGGGCCGGCGGCGTCCACCACGCCCACGCCTTCGAATCCGGGCGTCGCCGGCAGGTCCGGCAGCCGGCCGTACTGCCCGCGCACCACCAGCAAATCCGACGGATTCACCGGACTGGCCCGCATGCGCACGCGCACTTGTCCCGGACCGGGATCCAAAGGTTTCGGCACCGCGCGGACTTGCAACACCTCCCGCGGATCGCCGAATTGGTCGAAGACGATGGCTTTCATGGTTTCCTGAAAAGGGAGGAAAATTGCCGCCTCCTCAGAATTGTAAGAAAAGAATTGAAACCTTCAGCCCCAACGAGCCGCCGGGTTTATCCCGGCGGTGACCGGAAATCCAGGAAGAAAATGCGCAGCTGAAAGGACTCGGCTTTTCCGGTCGGGAAAGAACAAAACCCCCCGGGCTGACGACATAAAGGGATCATCCGGCCCTCTTTTCGCACGGGAACGAGGGCAAAACCGCAAAAATCCCTGAAAAACCGCGTTTTTTGCCCTATTCTTGCTTGACAATCATGCCCGGCCTTCTTAAGTTGCCCTCTTGAAGAGAACACCGGGGTTCTGCCCCTAAACACCGCACAGAGGGTTCATCGATGAACAAGGTGAAGCCGGCAACGAAAACGGCCATGTTCCAGGAATTGGCCACCATGACGGGCATGACGAAAAAACAGGTGGCCGGTTTTTTCGAGGCCCTGATCGGGTACATCAATGCCCAGATCGGCAAGAAAGGCCCCGGGATTGTGGCGGCCATTCCCGGCCTTTTGAAGATCAAGCGGGTCGAAAAGAAAGCCTCCCCCGCTCGGCCGGGAATTAACCCCATCACCAAGGCGCCCATCACCATCCCGGCCAAGCCCAAACGTACCGTCGTCAAGGCCCAGGCCCTCAAGGCCCTCAAGGAAATGGTCAAGTAACCCGCATCCGATCCACCGTGAACCGCGCCCCAGTTCCTGGGCGCGGTTTTTTTCAATTGGCAATTTTCAATTGGCAATTCTTCGCAAAGCAAGGTAGCTTATTGGCAATTGAAAATTGAAACTTCAAAATTTGGCCGGAGAGGAAGAACGGCCAAGTTCTTTACTCCGAAGGAGTTGAAGAATCTAGCCCAGGGTTGCCGCGCAGCGGCTACCCTGGGTCGTTAAAGCCCTTGGCATCCTTACCCTGAAAGGGTTGAAGAAGCCCTGCGGCAAGCGGTTTCTTCAACGCTTTCAGCGTTGGGTCATCGGGGGAGCCACTTACCCAAGGTAGCCGCTGCGCGGCAACCCTGGGCTGTTTTCTCAAACCCCTTCGGGGTAAAGGCATTACACGAACCCGACGGGGGTGAAGGCATTACACCTTCCTTGCCATTGGCTCGAATTTGGAACTACTGAAAATTGATTTTTTCCTGCACCACGACTTTCCAACAAAAGGGGGGACGGCATGCTCAAGAAAATTCTGGCGGGGGCCATGCTCGGCCTGCTGCTCTCTAGCGGCGCCATGGCGGACGACAAGGAAGCGAGCAAAATCCGCGTGGTCCTCATCGATGGCCACAATAACCACCAGTGGCAGCTCACCACGCCGCACATGAAGCAGGTCCTGGAGCAAACCGGCCGCTTCACCGTGGACGTGTGCACGCATTCCAAGCCGGACAAGAAAAAACCCGCCGACTGGGAAGAACGCATGAAGCCGGTGGCCTTTCCCCCGGACCTGTCGAAGTACGACGTCGTCCTGAGCAATTACAACGGCCAGGCCTGGCCCAAGGAAATGCAGGCTTCCCTCGAGGAAACCCTCAAGGCCGGCAAGATCGGCCTGGTCATCGTTCACGCCGCCAACAATTCCTTCAGCGGCTGGGAACAGTACCGCCTCATGATCGGCATGGGCTGGTACAGCCCCAAGCTCGGCGACCGCCTCTTGCTCAACGAGGACGGCAAGGAAGTCCGCATTGCCACCGGCAAGGGCGACGGTCCCGGCCACCGCTATTCCGGCGTCTTCACCGTGACCGTGCGCGACGCCGACCATCCCATCACCAAGGGCATGCCGCGCGAATGGCTGCACGACCGCGACGAGCTGTACGACAACATGCGCGGGCCGATCCAGAATATTCGCCTGTTGGCCACCGCCTACTCGAAAGGCACCAAGGCCCACGAGCCGATGATCTGGACCATCAGCTACGGCAAGGGCCGGGTCTTCCACACGCCGATGGGCCACGACCTCAACGGCATGCGCTGCCTGGGCTTCGTCACCACGCTGCGCCGCGGCGCCGAATGGGCCGCCACCGGCAAGGTAACGTTCCCCATTCCGGAAAACTTCCCCACCGCGGGCAAGGTCAGCGCGATCAAGAAATAGGGTGAATATTGAGTGGTGAGTGGAATATATCAATCACTCACCACTCATTTCGCTCCCTCAATTTCTCCTCGGCGGTCAGGTGTGCATTTCTTTCCAGCCGGTGATTCGGTGATTCCGGCCCAAAAAAAGCGATATAATGATTTGAGGAGGTTTCCCATGAGCGCGGTCATTACTCAAAAGCAATACACTCCCGAAGATCTCCTGCACATTCCCGAGGGAGATCAATATGAATTGGTTGACGGTCAACTCGTGGAGAAACACATGAGCCAGTGGTCCAGTTATGTGGCGGGAAACGTGTTTCATTTAACAAACACCCACAACCGGACCCAGGGCCAGGGTTGGGTTTATCCTGAAGGCACATCCTATCAATGTTTTCCATTAAATCCCAATCTGGTTCGCCGGGCCGATGTATCATTTATTCGGGCGGGGCGGCAAACCCTGGAGGAGATTTTTCGCGAAGGCCACGTTCCCATTGCCCCCGATTGGGCAGCGGAGGTGATTTCACCCAATGACAAGGTCTACGATGTAGATGAAAAGATCACCCTTTTTCTGGCAGCGGGGACCCGTTTAATCTGGGAAGTCAACCCGCAGGCCCGCACGGTGAAAGTGCATCGCAAAGGGGCGCCGGTGGTGATTCTGCGGGAAAGCGACGACATCACCGGGGAAGATGTGTTGCCGGGGTTTCGCTGCCCGGTGGCGGCCTTTTTCCAACCCCCGCCCCTCGTAGCGGACAACGGACCAAAGAGCTGAGGTCATGTCTGGAGTTCCTCCCGAGCACAATGTTACCGGCATTGACTACGCCGACCGGGGCCATTTCCGCTACACCGGCCCGCTGCTCGATATTCACAGCCACGTCATGGTGGCGCGGCCGGGCGATCCGCCGACGGGGCCGCCAAGCGGCACCGGCCCCGGGGCCAGCCTTGAGTCGGCGGAAACCATGCTGGCCGTGGCCGCCCAGTTCGGCATCCGCCAAACCTATTCGATGTGTCCGCCCGACGACATTCCTCTGTTGCGCGACCGGTTTGGCCCGGCCCTGGGCTTCAACGGGCCGATCAGCAAGAAAACCGCCGACGAGCCGGACGACGCGGCCTACCAACTCCTGGACCGCTACCTGGAGCTGGGAGTGGAGATCATCAAGTTCTGGGCAGCGCCGCGCGGCCGGGAACGCGGCCTGTTCGTCGATGCCCCGTGGCGGATCGAGGCGGCGCGGCGGGCCCGCGCCGCCGGCATTCGCCTGTTCATGGTCCACGTCGCCGATCCGGACGCCTGGTTCCGCACGGTGTACGCCGACGCCGCCAAGTTCGGCACCAAGGCCCAGCAGTATCACGGCCTGGAGCGGATGCTGGAAATGTTTCCCGACGTGACCTGGATCGGCGCCCACATGGGCGGCGATGCCGAGCATCCCGATCATTTGCAAGCGCTTTTGGAGAAATACCCGCACCTGTACCTTGATACCAGCGCCACGAAGTGGCAGGTGCGCGAGGTGTCCGCCCGGCGCGACGCCGTTGGCGGCTTGTTGTGCCGCTATCCGGAGCGGTTCCTGTTCGGGTCGGACCTGGTAACGCGTCACGGTTTGCCGCGCGAGCATTACGTCAGCCGCTACTGGTGCCAGCGGATGTTGTGGGAAAGCGCCTGGGAAGGCCTTAGCCCGATTGCCGATCCGGATTACGTGGCGGCGGCAGGCGCGCCGGCCACGCCGTTGCTGCGCGGCTTGGCTTTGCCCGGGGAAGTTCTACAAAAAGTTTACTGGGACAACGCGCGGCGCTTGCTTAATGACTGGGCATGAAATCTGCTGGTAGCCGCATTCGCCCGAATGCGGGTTGGTTCGGCATTCGGGCGAATGCGAATACGGCTACAACTGCCGACTGCAATCCCCTCCCGTCCCGCGCTCGCCGGATGGCGAGCGGCTCCTTTGTCAAAGCAACCCGTTTGACACCTCCGCCGAAATAACCTAGGGTTTGGGCAGACGGCTGTCCGAAAAGGGGACAGGACCCTAAAAGGACGAGGGCCTGTCCCCTTTTCGGACAGCTTCTAACCGGAACCGAGTTGAGGGCCTTATGAGTCTCGCCTCGGCGCTCGTTCACGCCATTCCGTTTCCCACCCCTACCTTTGTGGACCGGCGGGCGACCGTTCGCCGGCTTTGCGGGGGGGAAGCCGTGTCCCGCTCCCTGGACAGCCCGGCCACCCTGTGCTGGGGCGCCCAGGTGCGCGATATCTCCGCGGGAGGGATCGGCCTGGTCCTGTGCTTTCCGTTCAAGCCGGGAACCTGCCTGGCCATCGACCTGGCCGGTCCGGAAGGCGCCCCGCGCACGGTGCTGGCCCGCGTCGTCCATGTCCACGATCAAACCGACGGCACCTGGGTCCTGGGCTGCGAGTTCGTCCGGCCGCTCCGGGAAACCGCAGGGGTTTAAATCGGTCCTGTCCCCTTTTCGGACCGCCTCTCAGATCAGAGATTCAGCCCCGTGAGTTAGACCCAAGGAGGCCCGGCCCGGCGTGCCAGCTCTTTCGGAAAATGTTGCAGGATCGAACAACAAGGCCAAGTCAATGTCAGTTGCGGAGAAAAAATATCAAAATTGGACGAATGTTCCGCGCGGAACATGGAAAAGGGTTGCCGTTGGTCCGTCAACAAACGGTGATTTTTTGTCGGGCCGGGCCGTTCGGGGCCTGCGTGGAGTTTTGAGATTCTAACCCCGCATTGGGTCGCAAACCACAATTTTCCAAAGAGTTAAAGCAAAAGGCTGCATCTCAAAATAGTTTTGAGACTTTGAGATTGAGGCGCAACGTCACCGATGTCTACGGCAACACCCACGCCGACCACGACCCCGGAACCGAGGCCCCTCCCGCGGTTCCGGCGCCGCCGGCGCTGTGGCCGCCGCCGCCGCTGCCGTAAGCCGGCAAGTCTCCGTGCCGGCGTTAGCGCTAAACGCAAAGCCCGGAGCCCCTGCGGGTTTACTTCGTCGGCCTGGCCGGCCGTGGCAAGCTAAACCACGCCAGGTGGCACGCTTCTTTTTCCCCATCGTCCAGCGTCAGATTGACGGCGGCCAGGCTTTGATCGAGCTGCTCGGGCCGGCTGGCGCCGACGATGGCCGACGTGATGCCCGGCTGATCGAGGACCCAGCGGATCGCGACCTGGACCAGCGGCTTGCCGCGCGGCTTGAAAAACGCCTGCAGCTGCTTGACCGCCTCGAACTGAGCCTGTTGCCAGTAGCGCTCGCGGTACAGGTCGCCCGTCTTGCCGAGGGTGAAGCGCGTGCCGGGCGGCGGGGTCTGGCCCTCCTGATAGCGTCCGGTGAGAAACCCGCCGGCCAGCGGATTGTAGGCGATCACCCCCAACCCCTGATCGCGGCACAGGGGCAACAACTCGCTTTCGATTTCGCGATACAGCAGGTTATAGCGCGGCTGCACGCAGTCGAACCGAGCCCAGTCCTGGTGCGCGCAGATTCCCAGGCTCAACGCCACTTGCCAGGCCGGATAGTTCGAGCAGCCCAAATAGCGGACCTTGCCGGAGCGCACCAGGTCGTCGAGGGCGCGCAGCGTTTCCTCCAGCGGCGTATCCGGATCGGGGCTGTGCGGTTGATACAAGTCGATGTAATCGGTCCGCAAGCGGCGCAAGCTATCCTCAACCGCCTCGAGGATATGCCGGCGGGAAAGCCCTTCGTCATTGGGCCCATGGCCGACGCGCATGCGGCACTTGGTCGCCACCACGAAGCGGTCGCGTTTGCCGGCCAGCCACTTGCCGATGATGTCCTCGCTGCGGCCGGCAGTCTCCGGCGACGGCGGCACCGGATAAACGTCGGCGGTATCGAGAAAAAACACGCCATGCTCGGCCGCCTTGTCCAGGATGGCGAACGACATCTTCTCATCGCACTGGTGGGCAAAGGTCATGGTGCCCAGACAGATTTCGGAAACTTTCAACCCCGTGCGACCCAGGCGGTGGAGGTGCATTTTTTCTCCTGGTGGGAATAACTTAAACTATGCCATCCTTGAGTTTCAATCACCAAGCCTTTAATTCTACCGTGTTTCCTTTGAGCCACCACCTGCCCAACCAAGATTTCGGAGACGGATTCTCACCCCGTTGAATTGTTGAAGACATGACAAATTTTCCCTTCCGCCTCCACACAGCGATAAGAATTTCTCCACAAATCAATGCTTTGATAAACTTGATCGCCCTTTCAACATCTTCCTCGGCTTCCGATTGGCCGGGCTCAGGTTCCCCAAGGATCCAACAGCCGAAGTGCGAGTGGTGAAGGTCGAAGTATACGGTAACTTCATGCCTTTCGGTACTTATCATAAACGGGAAACCCGATGGCGAGGTGAATTGTATAACCATACTGCCATCGGCTTGTTCTACCACGAATTTTTTGAACTGAGGAAACGCCGCCAGCAAATGCCCAAGACAAAAATCGGCATAGGGAGAAAGGGCCATTGAAATTCCCACTCACCACTCACCAAATACTGTCTATAATCAATACACCGAAATTATAGGAGGCGGGAACATGCCGGTGCATGATTGGACCTGCGTGGAAGCGGGAATTTTTCACCACTTTCACAATGGCTGGATCTACGAACTAAGCAATGCCCTCAACGGCGGCCTGCTGCCGTCCGGTTATTACGCCCTTGGGGAGCAACACGCCGGCCGGCCCATTGGGGATCTGTTAACCTTGCACAGCCAACCGCCGGGGGTGGAACCGCCGGCCACGGGGGGAGTCGCCGTGGCAGAGGCAGCGCCCAAAGTCCGCCACCGGTTTACCATCTCTGCCGCGGCCCGGTCGCGCCGCCGGACGCTTACCGTGCGTCATGTCACCGGCCACCGCATTGTCGCTCTGCTGGAGATCGTTTCGCCGGCCAACAAAGATCGCCTGTCGCATGTCGCGGAATTGGCCGGGAAAGTGGAGGACGCCTTGCACCACGGCGTTCACGTTTTGCTGGTGGATCTGTTTCCGCCCGGCCCTCATGACCCCCAGGGCATGCACGCCGCGGTTTGGCAGCAGCTCGATGAAGATGCCAAACCATACGACCTTCCCGCCTTGGAGCCGCTGACTTTGGCTTCTTACGTTGCCGACGCGTTGACCGAAGCACTTCTGGAACATCTGGCCTGGGGCGACCCCTTGCCGGACATGCCCCTCTACTTTCGCACGGACCGCTACGTGAACGTCCCGTTGGAGGTTACCTATCAGGCCGCCTATCGTAGCGTACCGGCTTTCTGGCGCGAGATTTTGGACAAAACCTTTGACGAGCGAGCCTTTCCTTGAGAATCGAAACTTTCCCTCGGTTACTGGCCACGCGAAACCGCTGAGCGAGCTATCCTTCGCCCGGTGAAGGGACAAGTCCCACTCACCATTCACCATTCACCATTCACCACTCACCACTCACCACTCAACCCCTCACCAAAAGGTAGTTGACGCCAACCCGCAACTGCCGTAGTCTGGGCGCACACCCCGAAACACTTTCACGAGGACTTGTGCCATGAAACGATTAGCAGCGCTGGTAATGATGGGAATCTGCGGCCTGACCCTCTCCGCCGGGGAGCCGGGCAAAGCACCAACCGACAGCCGGCTCGGCCCGCTCAAGAACTACAACGGCTACTTTCCCTGGACGCCGCCGGCCAGCAAAGAGGCCTGGGAAAAACGCCGCCAGGAAGTCCGCGCGCAGGTTCTGGTGGCCAACGGCCTGTGGCCCATGCCGGAGAAAACTCCGCTCAAGCCGGTCATCCACGGCATGATCGAGCGCGACGGTTACACCATTCAGAAAGTCTTTTTCGCCAGCTACCCGGGACATTACGTCACCGGCAACCTGTACCGGCCCACGGGCAAGACCGGCAAGCTGCCCGCCATTCTCAGCCCGCACGGCCATTGGCCCAACGGCCGCTTTTACACCGCCGGCGACAAGGAAATCGCCAACCAGATAAAACAAGGGGCGGAAAAAACCGAGGAAGGCGCCCGCTACCCCTTGCAGGCACGCTGCGCCCAGCTCGCCCGCATGGGCTGCGTCGTCTTTTTCTATGACATGGTGGGCTACGCCGACAGCAAGCAGATTCCCCACCGCGGCGGCTTCACCGACGCCGAGGCCGAGTTGCGCTTGCAAAGCTTCCTGGGCCTGCAAACCTACAATTCCATCCGCGCTTTCGACTTCCTGGCAAGCTTACCGGACGTCGATGCGAAGCGCATCGGCGTTACCGGCGCTTCCGGCGGCGGCACGCAAACCTTCATCCTTTGCGCCGTGGACGACCGCCCGGCGGCGGCCTTTCCCGCCGTCATGGTGTCCACCGCCATGCAGGGCGGCTGCATCTGCGAGAACTGCACCTATCTTCGCGTCGGCACCGGCAACATCGAGCTGGCCGGCCTGTTCGCCCCCAAGCCGCTCGGCATGGCCGCCGCCAACGACTGGACCAAGGACATCGAAACCAAGGGCCTGCCCGAGCTCAAGGCCCTGTACAAACTGTACGACGCCGAAGACAACGTCATGGCCAAGGCCTACCTCCAGTTCGGCCACAACTACAACCAGGTAAGCCGCGAGCTGATGTACAACTTCTTCAACAAGCACCTCAAGCTCGGGCACAAGGCGCCGGTCAAGGAACAAGCGTTCCAACCGGTGCCGCCCAAGGAGTTGTCGGTCTTCGATGCCGAGCATCCGCTGCCCAAGGACGCCGTGGATATTCACGATCTGCGCCGCCACATGACGCGCGAGTCGAACAAACAAATGCTGGCCCTGCGCGATGGCCTGGAAAACGGAGATAATCTGAAAAAAAGTTATCTCAGGTTTCAAAATGTGGTGGCCACGGCCCTGCGGACGATGATCACTGATTCCTTACCCGCGGCTTCGGACGTGGTCATGGTGGCCAAGGGGGACAAGGGGGACAAGGAAGAAAAGGACGGCATCCTTTTGAAGCGCACTGTCCTGAGCCGTAAGGGCCAGGGCGAAGCCATTCCGGCGGTGGGGCTGCACGGTGCCGACTTCGACGGCACCGTGGTCGTGTGGATTCACCCTGCCGGTCTCGAAAGTCTGTGGGACAAGGGGCAACTGGTCCCGGCCGCCAAGAGTATCCTCCAGAAGAAGTCGGCCATCCTGGCCATCGATGCTTTCGGCACCGGCACCCTGGCCAAGGGCAAGGACATGGCCATCAACAAGAATTACGCCGGTTACACTTTCGGTTACAATCGCCCGCTCCTGGCGAATCGGGTGCACGATATCTTGACCGCCGTCGCCTTCGCCCGGGGAAAGCTGGGAAAGCAGGTGCACCTGGTAGGCTGGGAAAAGGCCGGCCCGTGGGTGCTCTTGGCCCGCGGCCTGTGCGGCGACGCCGTGACCCGCACCGCCGCCGACATGAACCAGTTCCGCTTCGAAAACATCCTCAGCATGAGCGATGAGATGCTGCTGCCCGGCGCCTTGAAATACGGCGGCTTGCCGGCCCTGGCCGCGGTCAGCGCTCCGCATTCCCTGTTCGTCCACAATAGCAAAGGCACCGGCGCGGACCAGTGGCTGCCGCGGGCTTATTCCACGGCAACCAAGAACCTGCGCTTGGAGGACGGGGCCGCGGCCCCCGATACGGTAATTGCTTGGTTAATTCCTGGAAAACCATGACCCTCGGGTTTGCGTCTTCACCACCGCTCGGCGGTTTCGCGTGACCAATATCCTTTCCTTCGGGTAATCTCCCGGATCAGCAAATCGATCACGCGAAACCGCCGAGCGAGTTTCACGACGCAAACCCAGTTGTTAGTTCACTCGCATGAGTTCGATAACCTGGTTACGTGCCGCCGACTGCACCCTGCTGCAAGCCGAGGCCGAGGCCGATCCCCTGGCCCTGCGGCTGGTGCAGCGCCTTTTGGAACTGTCGCTTACCCAGCAAGGCGGCGACGACACGGCGCGCACCTTGCTCGAGGAAATCGCCTCCGCGGTGCGGGCCGATCAGGCGGTGATCGCCGAAGCCAGTCCAGAGTGGCAGGCGCGCTGGCACTTTAATCGGCGCGGCACCCGTCCGGCCGGCGAGCAGTTGCCGCGGGCGCTTTTGAGCGAGGTGCTCGACCGCGAAGCCGGCGTTTCCCAGCCGCCGGGTGCTATCCCCTCTCCCCCCGCGGGAGAGGGCGGGGTGAGGGGGCAAGCTTACCTGGTCGCTTGCCTGAGCTACATCGAGCGGCCCAACCGCGTCCTCATGATCACTCGGCCGCGCGAAGCCTTTGACCAGATCGAGCTGGAATACGCCGTTGCCGCCGGCCATTACCTCGGCCTGGCACTCGAACGCGCCCGCCAGTGGGACCAGGGACAGGAAAATCGCGAACGCCTGCAAACCCTGGTCAACATCGGCCAGCAACTGGTCGAAGAGCGCGAGACCGTTCCCCTGTTGGAGCACATCGCCGAGCAAGCGGCCCGGCTATTGCATTGCGAGCGGGCCAGCATTTTTCTGTGGGACAAGGGCCGCAAGGAGCTCGTCGGCCGACCGGCCCTGGGCATGCCCGGCGGCGAGCTGCGCATCCACGAGGATACCGGCGTCGTCGGCAAAGTCGTGCACAGCGGCCAGGTGCTGCAGGTCGATGACGTTCGCGACGATCCCACCTGGAAACCGGTCACCGACAACCAGACCGGCTTTCAGACGCGCAACTTGCTGTGCGTGCCGTTGATTGACCGCGAAGGCCAGCGCCTTGGCGCCCTGGAGGTGATCAACAAGAACGGCCGGTTCAGTGCCGAGGACATCGCGACGTTGCACGCCCTGGGCCGGCATACCGTCGCCGCCCTGCAAAATGTCCGCGAGCGCGAAGCCCTGGTCCGCTGCAACACCCAGCTCGATGGTCAGGCCCGCCTGGCCGCGCGCATCGTCGGCGACAGCACCGCCATCGTCGCCCTGCGCGCCACCGTCGAACGCGTGGCCCGCACCGAGTTGCCTGTTTTGCTCCTGGGCGAGAGCGGCACCGGCAAGGACGTGGTCGCCCGCGCCATCCACTACAGCAGCCCGCGCCAGCAAAATCCGTACATCCCCGTCAACTGCGCCGCCATCGCCGAAACCTTGATCGAGAGCGAGCTCTTTGGCCACGAGAAGGGCGCCTTCACCGATGCGCATACCATGCGGCAAGGCAAGTTCGAGGCGGCCTCGGGCGGAACCCTTTTCCTCGACGAGGTCGGCGATCTCAGCGCCGGCGGTCAGGCCAAGCTCCTCCGCGTCCTCGAGGAAAAGATCGTCTATCGCGTCGGCGGCACCCAATCGATTCCGGTGGATACGCGCATCGTCGCCGCCACCAATCGCAACTTGGGCGAATCGGTGCAGAAGGGCAAGTTCCGCGAGGACCTGTTTTATCGCCTGACGGTGGTGACGTTGGATCTGCCGCCGTTGCGCGACCGCCGCGAGGACATCCTGATTTTGGCGGAGCATTTTCTCGAGCAGTTTTGCCGCGAAGCCGGCCGCAAGCCGCTCAAGTTCAGCGCCGACGCTAAAAAACGCCTGGAACAGCACCTCTGGCCCGGCAACGTCCGCGAGCTACGCAACCTGCTCGAGCGCATCTCCTACCTGTGCCCCAACGACAAGATTGAGGCGGACGACCTGGCCTTCATCCTCCGGCCGGCCGGCGGCGGCGCCGACGACACCCGCTTTGCCGAGCTGACCCTGGCCGACGCCACCGACACTTTCCAGCGCGAGCACATCCAACGGGCCATCGACCGCGCCGGCCGCAACATTAGCGAAGCCGCCAAGCTCCTGGGCTTGCACCGCCCGAACTTATATCGCAAGATGAAATTGCTGGGGATGGAGGTGACGTAGGGGTGAGTGGTGGAGTGGTGAGAGGTAATGCGTGAAGTGCATTCGCTCTTATAGATTTACTCACTGACAGCTCGGGAAACCGCGCCCCATGGTCACCGATCCGATTTTTTATCGGCTCTTCGAAACCAGTCCGGAAACGTTCTTTCTGGTGCTGGGCATGTCCAGCGACTCGGGCCAGGGACATGGCGGCGCGCTACCAGTACGAGGCCATCGAATTCAAGGAAACGTCGCACCGGGTTGATGGCGTATTCCGGCCCAAGAAAAACAACAACGGGTGGTATCCAAGGCTTCATCAGGTGTTGCGGTTAAAAGAAACGATGGTCGGCAAAGAAAGGCAAAGGTGACACGGTGAACCAAGCAGGCGTTTCTCGGGCGACTGGTCTCCAGCAAAGAAAGGCGGTCCCGGTGATTATCCTGCGGTCTGTGCCCAAGGGGTATAGCTGGGGTAATACGCGCGAAGATCCACGCATGCATCTTCAAACTGTGGACGGGAAAAACCTCGGTTTATACAAAGTCTGGCTTGAAAAAAACGGCAAGAGAACCTTCGAACCTGTCGGCAACATTCCGACTAAAGTTCTCAAGGCGCTGGAAACCGAGGTAAAGAAGTTACGGCGACACCTCGAAGGACGGTGGGTCAATTTCATGATCGCGCAAAATTGGCTCCAACTTCACATGCGTGGGACCTTGATCACAGTAACTGCTTATCCGCACGTTCCCGGCAGCCGGTTCACACGAACGGTAGACCTGGTGGAATGGCTGCCCGGCATCTACCACCCGGATTCGAAAATGTGGCCAAAAGAACCGATCAAGACCGAAGAAGTCGTATTGAGCAAGGAATTGCCGGCCATCGAGATTTGGCCGCACAAGGAGGAATCGTCCCGGCACCACTTCTTTTTACCGACGATCCTGTGGGAAGATTGACGTGGCGGCAAGGGAAAGGGCTGTGGAAATCTTCCTGTGACGAAACCGCCGCCGCCGTCTTCACCGACGAGCTGACCGTGCTGGCCAAATGTCGTCGGCTCGCAAACCAATCTGCATTCGTGGTTTGCTGGCGTGGTTCCTGAGGCGGCCCCTACCGGGCCGGCAAGCGGGCTTCGAACAGCAAATATAGCCGCCTGGCACATTGTCCCATCTTCGGGGAATTACCAATCACGTCAACCGCTTGCGGAACTTCATCATGCTTAACGCGAACAAAGCCAGACCCATGGCCCACAGGACCATGCCGTGCAGCCACAACTGGCGCCAGCCGGCGCCGCGGAGGATGACGCCGCGGGCCGCGTCGATCAGCCAGGTGGTCGGGAAGATCTGGGCCACGTACCAGAAGGGCCAGGGCATCGAATCGAGCGGAAAGACGTAGCCGGACAGGAAGATCGACGGCATCATGGTGCCCATGGCGGCCTGGCCGGCCGCCTCGCGCGTGTTCACCCGCGTCGAAATCCATAACCCCAGGCCCAGAAAGGCGAAGACAAACGGCAGCGTCAGGGCCAGCAGCGTGAACACGTTGCCGGCAATCGGCACGGCGAACACGGTGTTCATGAAAAACAGGATGGTGCAGAATTCGACCAGCGTCAAAACCAGGTAGGGAATCAGCTTGCCCAGGATCAGCTCGCCCGCCTTGACCGGCGTCATGAAGAGCTGCTCGAGCGTGCCGTTCTCTTTTTCGCGGACGATGGCGTTGGCCGACAGCATGATGGCCATCATCTGGCACATGACGACCATGAGTCCGGGGATGAAGAAGTTGGCCGAGCGCGTGTCGGGATTGAAGAGGATGCGCGGGCGCATCTCCACCGGCCAGGCCTGGGTGAGAACGCGCTCGAGCGATTCGCGCAGGCCCAGGGCATTGCTGACGTTGAGGGCTTCGCCGGCGATGCTCGACTCCGAGCCGTCCACCAAGACCAGGACCTCGGCGGTTTGCTTGGCGTCCAGCCGCTGCGAATGCTCGCGGCGAATCCAGATGCCCACCCGCGCCTGGCCGGCCACGATCGTCTCGCGCAAGGCTTTTTCCGAATACACCTGGCGAACGATCCGGAAGTCGTCGGAATTCTCAAAGCGGCGCAGCAATTTCTCGCTGTCCTGGTTGTTGAGTTGATCGAACACCACCGTGGCGATGTGGCGGACGTTGGTGTTGATGGCGTAGCCGAGCATGAACAGCTCGAGCACCGGGATGAACAAGGCGAAAAACAGCGTCGCCGGATCGCGGAGGATGTGCAGGAATTCCTTGCGCGCGACCGAGCCGAGGCGCTGGAAGGAAAAACTCGTGTCCATGGTTGGGGTTCCTGAACGTGTTAGTAACGGCGCGAAATTCGACCATCACAAGCCAAAGACACGGCGACAGGCAAGAATGAATGGAACCTTGGAGAAAAGGTTACAAATCGGTTTCCGACAATCCTGCCTGTTTCATAAGGCCGAGTTGGACGCCAATTTTGAGAGCTTTATTTCCGTGCACCGGAACGGAGAGCGCGGCGGCTTGACCTGTTTTTTTGTAAATGTAGTGGCTTCCGGAAACGCGGTCGAGATACCACCCGTGACGTTTCAGAATTTTACACAGCCGTTTTCCGGAAAGGGCTTTCAAATTTCAATCTCCTCGGCGGCGCCGCCTGGGCCGGAAGGTTTACCGGACCCGGCAAGCAAGCAACCTTCAATGGCATCGCGGAGATTGGCCAGCAATTCGGCCCGGGTTTGGCCCTGGGTGAAACAACCGGGCAAAGCGGGAACCTCGGCCCAAAACCCGCCTTCCTCGGCGCGGTGAATGACGACTTTTACTTTGATGCCCGACCCTTTTTTGGCCGGTGGAGTTTGGCGATTAGCTGCCGAGGATTTCATGTTTTTAATGGGCATGTTTTTCCCTTTCATTTGTCAGGGGAGAGTATACTCGCGGGCAGTCTTTTTTACCAAAGGGGCAAAATCGCTTCTCATCCTAATCAATTCCACCCCGCCACGTCGCGCCGCGCTTGGCTCAGGAGCGCGTCGATCCCCGCGACATCTTCCGCTTGCAGCGCCGCGCCGACATAAGCCGCCAGGTGGTTGATGGCCTTGCCGGGTTTTTCCAGGCGGAGATAGCACAAGCCCAAATCGCGGCGGACGACGGGGTCGCGCGGGGCCAGCTGGCGCAGGCGTTCCAGCACGCGGGCGGCGCGGGGGAAATCCTCCGAGCCCAGGTAGATGCCTTTCAAGTTGACCAGCATGCGCTGCACCATCGGCCCCAGGGGAAGCGCTTGCAGGTTTTCCGGCGTCGGCGCGAATTCCTGGCCGGTCACTTGCTGGACGAGAATGGCGCACGCCTCGGGGGTCAGGCGGCGGCCGCCGTGAAAGGGATCGAGGAAAATCTCCTGGCCGCCGCCGATCACCTTGACGACGAAATGTCCTGGCAAGCCCACGCCCACGACATCCAAACCCAGGCGCCGGCCCACCGCCATGGTGACCGCGGACAGGCTGATGGGAATGCCGGTACGGCGTTCCAGGACCTGGTTGAAGTAGCTGTTGCGCGGATCGTAGTAATCGCGGGCGTTGCCGCGAAAGCCCAAATCGTGAAACAGATAGCGCGTCAAACCGGTGACGGCGGCATCGAGGCCGCCGCCCACGAACCGGCGGCCTTCGTGCGCCCAAGCATCGATCTCGCTGAGCAGGGCTTCGACGTCCAGATCGGGGTATTCATCGCGGGCCAGGTGCAAGGCCAGCTCCGCAACGTCGAGCGGCGCCCGCGGATCGCGGGCCAACAGCTTCAGGGCATGGTCCAAGTTCATTCTTCCATTATAAACTCAAAGGTCTGCCGGCGGGAGAGGGAGGGGGCCCTGCGGCCTGCGCCGGTGAAGGTACTGAGTTGCAAGCAGCCGTGCCAAGAAAAGGGGTCAGATAAATACCTGTTCCTGTTCCTTCGGAACAAGGTCATGAGCCTTGAGGACCGCCCTCACTGCCAGCAGGTGCCTGGGGTCGACAGATTGCTGCAACGAGTTTTCTGGCAGGAAGATAGTTGCCGTTTCGAGGTCTTTGTGCTTGAA
>CAZFGM010000071.1:0-16890 GCA_964518515.1 uncultured Alcaligenaceae bacterium
GCGAGGCGATGGCGGTGTTGATGCCGATGACCTGACCCTTCATGTCCACGAGGGGGCCGCCGCTGGAGCCGGGGTTGATGGCGGCGTCGGTTTGGAGAAAGTCCTTGATGCGGATAGTGTTTCCCAGGCTGACCTGGCCGCGTTCCTTGGCACTGATGATGCCGTGGGTCACGGTCTGGTTGAGGCCGAAGGGGCTGCCGACGGCCAGGACGAGGTGGCCGACGCGGGCGGAGTCGCTGTCGCCGAGGACGACAGTAGGCAAGTTGACGGCGCCGTCGAGGCTCAACAGGGCGATATCGGTTTCCGGATCGGCCCAGACCTTGCCGGGGCGAAAGATGCGGCCGTCGGCCAGGTGCAGGGTGATCTGCTCGGGCCGAGCCTGGGCAATGACGTGATTGTTGGTGATGACCAGATACCCAGGCGTGCCCTCGAACCGGACGATGACGCCGGAGCCGGTTTCCTCCATGGCTCGGGTTTTGCCGCCTGGCAGTGCCTTGAGCGGCTTGACCGCCTCGACGCTGACCACAGCGGGGGACACTTGGCGGGCGATGGCTTCATAGCGCTCGCTGAGCTGGGTCACCAGGTCCACGGCGGGTTGAGCGGTTTTCGTCTGCCCGATGCTGAGAGGTATGGAAACCGCCGAGCCGCCTAACAGGGCGCAGCAGCCCGCCAGGCCATACAAAAAGATGCGCTTCATGTGTTGCACCCAACCTGAGAATGGAGAAATCCGTAAGCAAGACAGGTTCGCGGTTGGGGCGGGTTGGAATTACTTGAACCACAGAGGCACAGAGACACAGAGAAACCAAAAAGTCTAGTGGTAGGCGAGCGCCTACCTGTTTCCCCGCGTTTGTTATCCTGATTTTTTCTCTGCGTTCTCTGTGTCTCTGTGTCTCTGTGGTGAAAAATCCTGACCGACGCCTTCCGCCAACCATGGCGAACCGCGCAGTGAATTGTAGACGGCGGCGGCGGTCGAAGTTGAGAAAAAGCGCGTGAAATGGCTGCGCGGGAAGAGCAGTCGGCCCTACAAAACGCACAAAGCCCGCGACTTTCGCCGCGGGCTGGGGTTGCGAGGGTCGCGGCGTAAGCCCGACGTGGATGGGGACACGTCGGGCTTACGCCGCGACCCTCGCCTTAACGAGTGGGAACGTCAAACTCCAGATCGGACAAGTTGACTTCTTTGTCCTCCATGGAATGATCGGTCACCTTGTCCCAGCCGAACTTGCCGGCACGTCCGCCCCATTCGCCGTATTGTTCCAATTCCTGCTGACATTGGACGCAGGTAGTGGTATAGGGCAAGGCGTTGAGGCGGGCGACGAGGATTTTCTTTTGGCACCCTTCGCACAGGCCGTAGGTGCCTTGTTTGAGGCGGGTCAGCGCGCGTTCGATCTGCCGCAACTCGCGTGATTCGAGCTCCGCCAGCTGGGAGGCGACTTCTTCGCTACCGCCATCGAAGGCGAGATCGGCGCTGTCGCCGGTTTCAAAGCTGAAGTTTCGCAGATCTTTCAATTCTCCGCCCAGGCGTCGCCGGAGCTCGTCGCGGCGGGCTACCAGAGACTTGTGCAAGCGGAGCAAGGCTTCGCGTCGTGCCATGACTCACCTATAGGGGTAAATCCAAAAAAACACCGTAGGTTCTGAGCAATTCAGATGCCATTCTTTAGTAAATCGACCTATTTTTACCTTTTTTTCTAAATCCAAATGGTGCCGTAGATTATAATAAACAATCATTTCCTCTCCCGCCCCATTTTCCCAGCGGCTGCTTTTTTTTGGGCCATTGTGCTGCCGGAATGGGTTGGACTGTGTCAAAATGGAGCACCAGCGCCCCTAAGTATAGCTGACAATCCGGGGCCCGGTGGTTCGGGGGGACATTTCTTGAAAGAATTTTTCACCTGCAACCGGAATTTGCCAAGTCCCGGCCGCACTACCCGGTCGTTTAGCAAATTGGCCTTCAATCCGCATTCTCCGGGAGACCAACAACGAACGCTCAAAGGCTGCCGGTTTGCGCGGCGTTAGGGGATTCCCGGGGCCAGTGCCCGGACACTTTGTAATCGCAGTCCTTCCCCTTTTTTCCATTCCACGACCACCCCTAGGCGCAGAGGCGCTTCGTAGATCCATTGTTCCCGGTAACGGCGGTAATAGACCTGGCGGGAAACGCTTTTCTTTGCCGGTTCCATGACCTCGGCCACCGCATCCGGGGTCCGGGCTGCCTTTGCCAGACAAGCTACAAATGGGGGGGTCAGGTCGTCGCGTTCCTGCGGGGAGAAATTCTCCTGGTGCAGGAGGGCGACTACCTGCTTGAGCAGTTGGCGGGCTTCTTTCTCCTTCGCCTGATTGGCCAGGCGGATCAGATCGCGGGGATTCTTCCCAGCCGTCCCTGGATCGGACCTCGCAGCCTCCTGGGCCGGGCAAACGGCCAAGCCGCACAACGCTAGAAAGCCGATCCCCGCAAGAATCCGCGGCATTTGCTTTAAACTAAAGACGTTCACGACATCCCAAAGGTTTTATTTTCCAGCCAATGAATATCTACGCAAGATGCGGAGATGTTGTAGACCGGAATTCGTAAAACGGAACCGGATTTTTCAGCATCGAGGAGGTTCCGCGCCAACAGTTTAGGACCGGCAGATTGGTGGGTCAAGGTACTGGTCTGGGGAGGGTGCAAACTTCTGTCCGAGCCGGAAGCGTGAGCGACGGGAGCAGCCCAGCCGTCGCTCACGCTTCCGGCTCGGAAAACACCCCCCCCGCGTCCGCAAGAACAGGTTTGCACCCGTCTGGGGAGGATATCCCGGGGTGTCACGGAGCCTTGCCCTTGGGGGTGGGTTTCGACCATGGGTCGGGATCAAAGTCGCGCTCTTCGAGCCCCCCGGGGATTTGAAAGCGGTCGTGGCAGTAATATTCCACTTCCCGGTTGTTCTCATCCTGGGTGACCACCAGGACGGGGAGTTGCAGGTGGGGCTCGAAGAAGACCAGGCGTTTGCCCCCGCCGGGCAGCAGGGGATCGGCGCGGGGCGGAATCGTGTGCAGCACGGCTTCCAGCTTGGTTTCGAATTCCGGGCGCTTGACCAGACCCAGGTAGTGCAGGGTGCCCCAGCGCATGTCGCCTTTTTCCGTCCGTTCCACGGCCTGGCCAAAGCGGGTGATAAGATTGCCCAGGCCGGCCTCGGTGATGGCGTAACGCGAGTTGGATTTGACCAACAGGCTATCGACAGCGAAGGTCATGTGTTTGCCCGCCGGCACCAAGGGCACGTCGCCGGCGGCCAGCAAGGTATGAACCTTGTTGTCGTGGCGGCCCTTCACGTACATCACCTCGCGGCCCTTGGCTTCCGCACCGAGCCATTTCAGGTAAACGCTGAACGGCTCTTGGCGGAACTTGCAGAGAATGACTTCTTCCGGTTTGTGCACGTTGCCGATTACTTCGCGGCGGCGCAGGCGCATGACATAGGTATCAATCTGGGCGTAGCGCTCAACCGCTTTCCGATGCAAGGCCCGCAACGGGGATACCGGCGCGGCCTGCGGCACAATGGGTCCGGCGTCCGTGGCCTGGACCACCAGCGGGGGCAAGGTCGCCGGTTCCGTGCCCGTGGACGGGAATTTTGGCAATGGGGAAGGCGCCAGCGGTGGACAATCCGCTGGAGGCACTTGACTTACCTTGGGCGGGACGGGGTGGACCGGGGGAATATAGCGGGCCGGAGTTGGAGTAGCAGGCGGTGGCATAAGGTCCGGTTTGGTCGGGGGCGTCTCCACGGGCCGGGCCATCGCCGGAGGAGTCGGTCCGGGAATGAACAAGGCCGGCGCCGGCGCCGGCGGCGGGAGATAAGCGGTATCTTTCTTGGCGAGGCCCGCGGGCGGTGCCGGCGGGTCGCGGCGCACTTGCCGCTCCGCGCAGCCGCCTCCGCCGAGGACCAGGCCCCCGTAGATCAGTCCGCGAATCACCTTGAATAGATCCATATCCTACGACATTCCAGATAGCCTCTCAGAGGGGTGGAGGGTGGAAAGCCCCCCCACCGTACCGACCCTGGTAAGGCCGCGGGGGGAATCCGCGCTTGGGAGTTACTCTACCCCAGGGCCGGAGGTTACAAAGAACTGCCCAGAAATGACAGAGGGATTTTGGATTTTTCGCCGGAAGGCCAGGCCGGCATCTTTCCCGAATTGCCCAGCTTTGTAGTACGAAATAGTAAGTCAGGCTAGCTCGGTCAGGCTGGAAAGCCTGACCTACTCTTTCGTAAGCCTACTCCAGGGATGAAATCCGAACCTGATCGCCGGTGTCAATATCATTAAGGAGGTGCGTTGGCGTCTCGACCGGCGCGAGACAAGGACAGGAGTAATTCCTTGGAAAGTATGGAAGCCGTCGAATCGAACCGGGCCGCTCTGGTTGGCGAAACGGCAGCCGTTCCGGTCCCGTCGCGCCCTGTCGATCTGCCGGCGGCTGCCGGCGGCAGCCGCGAATTGCTGCGCCTGGCGGCGCCCTTGATCCTCAGCCAGAGCTTCATGACCGTGCAGGTCTTTCTCGATACGGTGCTTTTGTCCTGGCACGATCCCAAGGAAATGACGGCTTCGTTTCCAGCGGTCATGTGGTACTGGCTGGCGTTCGGCTTCCTGCAGGTGACGGCCGGGTACACTTCGACCTTTGTCGCCCAATACACGGGGGCGGGGCGGCCGCACCGCGTTGGGCCGGCCGTCTGGCAGGGCATTCACTTCGCCATCGTAACCGGATTTCTTTTTTTGGTGATGGTCCCGGCGGCGCCTTTCCTGATCGGCCTGGCCGAACACAGTCCGGCTTTGCAGGAGCTGGAAGTCAAGTACCTGCGCTGCCTCGCCTTTGCCGCCCTGCCGATGCTGGTGATGGCCGCGGTGAATGGCTTCTTTTCCGGCCGGGGCCAGACCTGGACCGTGCTTGGCATCGAAGCCTTCGGGACGGCAGTCAATGTGCTGTTGGCTCTGGTGCTGATCTTTGGCCACGCGGGGTTCCCGGAGATGGGCATCGAGGGGGCCGGCTGGGCGACGGTCGCCGGGTCGTGGGCCTCGGCCCTGCTGGCCATCGCCCTGCTCGTCAGGCCAAGCTACCGCCGCGCGTTCGCCACGCTGGCCGGCTGGCGTCCGGAGGGTGAACTCTTCCTTCGCTTGCTCCGCTATGGCGGGCCGGCCGGCATGCAAATTTTCCTCGATATCCTGGTGTTCCACCTGTTCACGCAGATGATCGGCCGGCTCGGCGAGGCGGCCATGGGCGCCACCACCCTGACCGTTCGACTTAACATGGTCGCTTTCCTGCCCCTCTTGGGCCTGGGACAGGCGGTGAGTATCCTGGTTGGCCAACGACTCGGCGGCGACCGCCCCGACCTCGCCGAACGCAGCGCCTATACCGGCCTGCGCTGGGCCTTCGGTTACATGGCCCTCGTCGCCCTCCTGTACCTCACGCTGCCCCGGCTGCTGGTGTCGGTTTTCGAAGGACATCGCGGTGCGGCAGACTTCGCGGCCGTCGCCGCCATCGTGCCCACGCTGCTCATCTGCGTTGCGATCTACTCGCTGGCGGATGCCGTGAACTTGACCTTTGCCTTCGCCTTGCGCGGCGCCGGCGACACCTGGTTCGTGTCCCTCGTGACGTTCGCCCTGGCCTGGCCGCTCATGGTCCTGCCCACGGTGGTGGTGGTCGGGACGGGCGCCAGCGTCTACTGGGCCTGGGCCTTCGCGACGGCGCACATCATCGCCATGGCCGTTTGCTTCGGGTTCCGCTTCCGCACCGGCAAGTGGAAGACCATGCGCGTGATTGAAACGGCGTCACCGGACGAGCTGAAGTGAGGAGGTTTTTTTTTCTTTCCCGGCTCGCATTTTCTGCCGCCAACAGACCGGTGAAACGGTATTCGCTCTCGGTCCAGGCCCAGTCACGCAGAATCTTGCCAAACCACGCCCTCATCGGCAAGAAGATCGGGGAGGTTAAGCGTTTCCTAAAAGCCTTACATCCTCACGCGGCTCATCGAAGCTGCAGCTGCCGAACGACGTCACGCCTTCGCGCCGCGCCGCCGTGATTTCCTCCAGCGAAGCGGTCCACGCGTTCCAGCCCAGGCCTTCCTGGGAAAAATGGTAGTGGTCCGGGTTTTCATCCTCCACGATCGCTTGAATCTGGGATGCACTCAGGAAGTGGACGCGCGCCAGAACGCCGGCGATAAACAGGTTCACAAAGCCGTGCATCTTGACATTTAAACCGGCATCGACATGGCGGAAGGGATGGTGCAGTCCGGCGGTGAATTTCAAGGGCAGCCGGTGGTCGCGGGCAGCGGCGAGGGCGACGGCGATTTGTTCCGGCGTGGGAATGGCGGCGACTTCCAGGCCGCCGCAGCGCCATTTCAAGCCGGCCGGCCGGCAGCGCTGGCGGCGGGCGGCTTCGGGAGATTGCCGATCGGCCGCCAAGGTGTGGATCACCCGTTGGACAATCTCACCCTGAGAGGAGGGCGGTTCATAAAATGGCGTGATTTCCAGAGGCCCCGCGGTTTCCATTAAAAAGGCGGCGGCGCCCACCAGGGCGAAGAGTGGTTGCGGGTCCAAGGGGGGGATTTTGCATTCATACACGTCCACCACGATTGGGCCGCCGAGGTCCCGGCGCAAAGCGGCGATGTCGGATAGGTCAGCCCGCACGCCGTCGAGGAATTCTTTGGCGTCCTTGCCCCCCTGGCCGAGGGCCGAAATGACCACGGGGCCGGGCAAGGCGAGGATGCCCTGGCGAAACGCGGTCAATTCGCCGAGCCGGGCCGCGGGACAAATGAAACGGCCGAGCATCCAGTTCTCCGCCCCGGCGCGATAGCGGAGATAATTCGGAAAGGCCTGGTCCAGAGGAAGTTTGGCGGGAGGAAACAACCCGGCGTAGTCCACAATGCCGGCGAGAAGAGCGCGAACGCTGGCGTGCATGACCGCAACCTTGGACAAGCATGGTTCACGCGGGTCGCAAAGCCCAGGGACGGCCGTCCCTGGGCTTTTGAGGGCACTACAAACCCACCAATTCCCCCGCGCGGAGTATTTCTTGAGCCCGAAGCGCTAGCAGATTTTTTATCCTTGCTGGCGCGTCGGGCTCGGAGTTGAAACCGGGGGGTTTAGCGTTTGCCGCCACCGCCGCGTGGGGAACCGCCGCCGCGTGGGGCGCTGCCCCCGTAGCGCGGTTGGGAAGGCGGCGAATAGCTACGGGTGGACGGCGCGGAAGGCCGGGGCGAGCTGGCCCGCGGCGGGGCCGAATATTTAGGGGCCGGCGCCGGGGTATGGATGCGCGGCGCCGGCGATGGATTAAACCGGGGCGCGGGGTAATATTTCGGCGCCGGCGAATTAATGCGTGGCGCGGGCGTTGGATTAAAGCGGGGCGCCGGGTTGTATTTCGGCGGCGGTGAATTGATGCGCGGCGCCGGCGCTGGATTGGACCGCGGCTGCAGTGCGGGCGGGGAGCTATTTTTCGGCGCTGGGGACGAATAGATTCGCGGCGCGGGGTTGTTCCGCGGGGTTTCCCCCTTGGGCGGCGCGCCAAGGTTGGGTGGAGTGTTTTTCAGTTTCAGCCCACTCGCCGGCGGCGTCGTCACGCGGGGCGCCGATGAATCGCCGCCCCGGTTTCCCTGCTTTGGGGAATTGATTTTGGGAAGATCCGCGCTGGCCGCGTTTTTGATTTCGCCCGGTCCGCGCGGGTTGGAATTCGGCGGGGTCGGCAGAAGGGGCGTTTTCTCCGTGCCGCGCGGCGTCCCCTTGGACAGCGGCGGCGTCAACATTCCCTGCGGCGGTTTCTTGTTCTCTCCCGAATTCTTCTGGGAATTTAACGAGGAAAGTGGGTTTTTTCCCGGATCGGAGCGTGGCAGGGCCGCCGTTTTTGCCCCTTGGGCCGGGGTGAGCGCTCCGAGAGTTCCCGTCGGCAGTTTCAAAGTGCGCGCGGTTTTGGCGGTCTTGGTCTCGAGCTGTTGGCGAGTCTGAGCGATTTCGCGCAGCCGCCCGGCGCCGGCCTTTTGCGCGGCCACCTGGGCTTCGCCCGACTTAACCAGGCGAATCTTGGAGTCCGCCAACGATGTTACCAGAGAATTGGGTCCTGGGCCCTTGGACCCGGTTTGGGCAAACGTCCGCGGCGGAGTGGCCAGCCGGCCGGCATTGCGATCGGTATACGTCTGCCGCAGGCCATCGACCCAACCCGGATTGTTGCGTTGGTTCCAGCGATAGTAGGAAAAAAGCGGGTCATGGCGTTGGCCGGCGAACCAGGGCGAGAAGCCCAACCGGGCATAGGACGATCCGTAATAATCGCCGAAGAAGTAGCCGCCGCGGCGAACGAACAACGAATCCAGCAGCCCACCGAAGCGCAGGACATGCACCGGACGATAGCACCAACCCGGCCGGCGCCACCACGGCTCGGAAAAATACACCGGCGCGAACAACAGGCCCCGATCTTCCAGCGGATAATCCCAGTAGCCATCGACATAGATGCAACCGCGCGGCGTCAGGAAATTCCGGGCGGCGGTCCACACGCGCCCTGGCCGGCAGCGGGCCCAGAAACCCGGCCGCCAGTACCAGGCCCCATCCCGGTAAACCCAGCAGCCCGGAATGTAAAAACAGTCCTCATCCGGGGGCGGCAAGGACGGCCCGTATTCCAAAGGAGCTGGAGGCTGGGGCAGGTAAGGAAATTCCCCTTGCCCGGCCGCCGCCCAGAAGCCCTGCACCCAGCGCCAGCCGTTGTCGGTTTTGGTCCAGTAGCCGGCGACGTATTGCCGGCCCGACGGCCCATTCCGCAGGGTCCCGCTGATCCAGGTAAAATCATTGCGGTCGGCGTCCCAGGCCCAGTAGCCGGGAATCCATTGCACATTCTCTCCTTCCGGCCGTACCTTGGGGGGTTCTTCCGGAACCGGGTCGGGAGGTTGCTGGGGAACTTCGGGGCCGGGTTCGGGTTTTAGTTCCGGCGGTTGGGCGAAGGCTTCGTGCACCAGACCGCGGGTTTGCACCTCAATCCCCTTGGGCAGATCGAGGACCGGCTTTTCGTCCGCCGTGGGCGCAGCGGAGGAATCCGGAGATGGGGCCAGGCCGGCAAGAATAAGACCGGCGGCCAAAATGGGGATTAGGCCGGAGCGCATGGATAGCCTCCCGGTTATAAGGGGACGGAATTATTGTAAACGATGCGCGGAGTCTAATAAACAGACGCTTGGGAAAAAAATTCTTGCGCCGAAAAATCTCCTGGTTTTTCCCGCGGTCCACGTTGAGAGTGCCACGGCAGGCTGGTATAGTGGAAGGAGCCCTCTCTGCTCCTTGCTCCATATCCTTGGGGAGAGGAGCCGTTCGCTTGCCCGAAGGAGATTGCATCATGGCCAAAGGTCGCGGCGATTTCACCGACATTCTCGTAAAACGGCAAATCCTTGGTACCGATCAGCTCGGCGAAGCCCGGACCCTGCAACAACAAACCGGGGCCAAGCTGCAAGATACCCTCGTCAAGCTCGGCTATTGCTCCATGGACGACGTCATGAGCGCCATTGCCGAGTTCCACGGCATGCAGTTCGTGAATTTGTCGAACATGACGATCCCCCCGTCGGTCATCGAGCTGGTGCCCGAATCGGTGGCCCGCGAAAACGTCGTCCTGCCCATGTCGCAGGACAACGGCGCTCTGAAAATCATCATGAGCGATCCCTCCGACTTCGACACTCTGCAAAAACTACAATTCATTCTCAACAAGGACATTCAGCCGGTGCTGGCGCCCCGCGAGCAAATCGTCGAGGCCATCAACCGCCATTACGGACAAACCGAAACCGAATCGGTGGACTCGATGCTGCAAGAGTTCACCGATACGCAGATCGATTTCACCGAAACGGAAGCGACGGCCAACATGGCGGCCGCCGACGACAGCGACGCCCCCGTGGTCAAGCTGGTCAACCTGATCATCCAGGAGGCGGTCAGTCTGCGGGCCAGCGACATCCACATCGAACCCTTTGCCGACCGGATTCGGGTCCGTTACCGGATCGACGGCGTCCTGGTGGAGCGCGACAGTCCACCCCGCCGGCTCCTGGCCCCCCTGGTTTCCCGTATCAAAATCATGGGAAGCATCGACATATCCGAAAAGAGACGCCCCCAGGACGGACGTATCAAAGTAACTATTCAGGGAAAACATTTTGATCTGCGCGTGAGCATCCTGCCCACCAATCACGGCCAGTCGGTGGTCATGCGGGTTCTGGACCGAACTAGTATTCAGGTGAACATCAAGGATTTGGGGTTCGGCGATGAGGACTACAAACGGTTTCAGACCATCATCAAAAGGCCGAACGGGATTTTCCTGGTCACCGGACCCACGGGTTCAGGTAAAACCACGACCCTTTATTCCGCTTTGAATGAACTGAATCGTCCTGATCGAAAGATCATAACGGCGGAAGATCCGGTGGAATATTACCTGCCCGGAATTAATCAGGTGGAAGCGAAGGCACAGATTGGCTTGGATTTTGCGCGAATTATTCGCGCGATGTTGCGGCAGGCTCCAAACATCATTTTGGTAGGAGAAATACGCGATCAAGAGACTGCAGACATTGCAGTTCAGGCATCTTTGACAGGACACTTAGTTTTTAGTACACTACACACGAACGATGCGCCTAGCGCTATTACACGTTTGGCCGATATCGGTGTCCAGCCGTTCCTGATTGCTTCTTCTGTGATTGCCATCATGGCACAGCGATTGGTGCGCTTGATTTGTCCAAAGTGCAAAGAACCCGATAAGCCACCCGCCAGTGAAATTAAAGCGGCGGGACTCACGCCGGCTCAAGCCCAGGCGGCCAATTTCTGCCGGGGCCGAGGCTGCAATTATTGCCACCATACGGGCTATCGCGGCCGCAAAGGGATCTTCGAGCTGCTGAAAATGAACAGCGTGATCCGGGAAATGACCTTTAACCGCGAACCGGGCCAGGCGATTCGCCGACAAGCCCGCTTGCTAGGTATGAAAACATTGCTGGAAGATGGTGTTAATAAAGCAGTTGCGGGGATGACTACCCTGGAAGAAGTCCTTAGCATTTGCCACCACGATCTTGGAACCCATTAGTTTGCTCGTTCAAAGTTCAGATAAAGATTCGTTCACGGGCCTCCCTTGTTGGGGCTTTGCAACGCAATTGTAGGTCGGCCTTTCCAGGCCGACGTCCCTTGCCCAGATTCATTGAGCTTACAGGTCGGGCTGGAAAGCCCGACCTACTAATTCGTACTCAAACTGACTTGGCCAACAATGGTTTTGATACGTAAAGCCATACTTAGGATTGTTTTGCATCGATATTTAGCTGCCTTGTTGGCCAACTGGCGGGGGACGCTTAAGGCGAGCGGCAGGACCTCCGTAGGACGGACATTCCATTCCGTCCGCAGGGATGGGACGGACAAGAATGTCCGTCCTACGGGTAGATTATCAACTGCCGCTCGCCTAAGCAAGAACTACAAGCCCGTGCTGTATATCATTCGGCAAGGTGGGTAGCTGGACGAAATGAATGAATCCTTTGAAAATGTTTGATTGATGGAGTTTGGCGAGAATAATAAAAATAAGGACCTTTGCCCATCCTGACAGCGGGCGGTGAAATCGCCGGATCTTTCTCGACCGCATCGGGCTCTTCCAATTCTGGGCCTCTTGCGGGAACTTCTCTTGGGGATTCGCTGTGCCTTCCACGGGTAATGTTCTGATCGACAAGCTGTTGGAAACCGTCATCACCCTCAAGGCGAGCGACCTGTTCATCACCGTGGGTTCGTCTCCGGCCTTGAAGCATAGCGGCCGCTTGCGCCGGTTGGATACCAAGGTCCTGGACCAAGACGACACCGTCAGCCTGATGAAAAGCATCACCCCCGATCGCTGCCAGCAGGAATTGCAGGAAAAAGGCGGGGCGGACTTTGCCATCGAATACCGGGACGGCTTCCGCTTTCGCGTGGCGGTTTTCCGGCAGCGCGGCAACCTCGGCATCGTGCTGCGGCGCATTCCCAATCAGTTCCTGTCGTTCGAGCAAATTGGCATGCCGGAAGCGGTTCGGCGGCTGATCATCCGGCCGCGCGGCCTGCTCCTGGTCACCGGGCCTACCGGCTCGGGCAAAACCACCAGCCTGGCCAGCATGATCAATTTCCTCAACGAAAACTACGATCGCCACATCATCACCCTGGAAGATCCGATTGAATATTACTTCAAGCATTCCAAGAGCCTGGTCAACCAGCGCGAGATCGGCGTGGACGTGCCGGACTTCAAGGAAGGCATTCGCCGGGCCCTGCGCATGGCCCCGGACATCATTCTGGTCGGCGAAATGCGCGACCTGGATACGATTCACGCCGCCATCGAGGCCGCCGAGACCGGCCACGTCGTCTTCGGCACCCTGCACACCTCGAGTGCCTCGTCCACGGTCAACCGTATTATCGACGTGTTCCCCAAGGACCAGCAGGATCAAGTCCGCACCCAGCTGGCCACGGCTCTCATCGGCGTTTTGGCGCAAACCCTCATGCCCAAAAAGCCGGAAGGGGTCATTGCCGCTTACGAGATGATGGTTACCACGCCCGCCATCGCCAACTTGATCCGCGAAAACAAGACCTACCGCATCGACTCGAGCATCCAGACGGGCAAGAAAGACGGCATGTTCCTGTTGGATGAAAGTCTCTTCCGGCTCTGGAAAAACGACGTGATTTCCAAGGAGGATGCCCTGCTCAAGTCGCAACGGCCGCAGGAGCTGGCCGCCCGCATCCTGGCCGCCGAACGCGGCCAGCTCGAGGAAGAGGGGGTGGACGAGGACGAGGAAGATGAGGAGGATGAGGATGAGGATGACGAGGATGATGACGATAATGATTAAGGGCGAGCCGGGGACAAGGGCGAGCGGCCGGTGTCAACCGGCCGGTTAACACCGGCCGCTCGCCTTTGTCCCCCGACTCGCCAAAAAAACAGCAGAAAGATTGAGCACCATGGCTACTCCCAACGAATCCGGACCGGGCAAGAAACCTCCGCAAGGCAAGCCGCCCGAGGGCGGCAAGCCGGCCAAGCCGCCGTCCAACGCCGACAAACCGCCGGCCCCCGGCAAGCTGGTCAACGACAAGCCGGCCAAACCCGCCGACGACAAGCCGGCCAAACCCGGCGGCGACAAACCGGCCAAGCCTCCGGCCGACAAAAAAGCGGCCGCCGTCCCCGCCAAAGTCGCCGCGCGCAGCGGCGGACGCAAGCTGGGCCAGGTCCTCGTCGATCTGGGCTACATTGACGACGATCAGCTCTGGGAGGTCCTCGATGAGGCCAAGAGTTCCGGCAATCCGGTCGGCCAGGTCGCCCTCAACCGCGGCCTGGTGACCGAAGACCAGCTGCTGCAAGCCCTGGCGGATCAGTTCGGCCTGCGCCTGCTCAATGCCGAGGAGCTCAAGCCGGGCCAGGAAGCTCTCAGCCTGGTCCCGGAAACCATGTCCGGGGTGTACAAGGTCCTACCCTTGTCCTTCAAGGACAACGTGCTGACGGTGGTGCTGGGCGACCCCATTCATTTGCCGGCCCTGGACGATCTGCGCAATTTCCTGGGCATCAAGGAAGTGCAGGCCGTGCTGGCCAATCCCAAGGCCATCACCGAGGTCCTGGCCAAGTGCTACGCCGGCAAGGAAGAGAGCATCATGGACATCATCCAGTCGCTGCAGGATGATGAAAAGCTGGGCTCGCGCCGGGAGACCAGCATCGACCTGGAAAGCCTGATGGAAATCCAGGACGCCGCCCCGGTGCGCAAGCTGCTCAACATGGTCATGCTGCTGGCGATCAAGGACCGGGCCAGCGACATACATTTCGAGCCGTTCGAAGATGAGTACAAGATGCGCTATCGCTGCGACGGCGTCTTGTACGAGATGGTGCCGCCGCCGCGGCACCTGGCCATGGCCATCTCGACGCGCATCAAAGTCATGGCCAACCTCGACATTGCCGAGCGGCGCTTGCCGCAAGACGGCCGCATCGAGCTCAACGTCGGCGGCAACGCCGTCGATATGCGCGTCAGCGTTCTGCCCACCATGTTCGGCGAAAGCGTGGTCATCCGCGTGCTCGACCGCTCGGTGGTGTCGCTCGACCTCAACAAGACCGGCATGGAGCCGCAAATCCTGACGGCCTTCCGCGAAGTCATCCGCAAGCCCAACGGCATCACCCTGGTGACCGGGCCGACCGGCTCGGGCAAGACCACCACCTTGTATTCCGCCCTGAGCGAGCTCAACGAGATCACCGATAAGATCATCACCACCGAGGACCCGGTCGAGTACGACATCGACGGCGTCATCCAGGTACCGATCAACTCCGAGATCGGCGTGACCTTCGCCGCCTGCCTGCGCAGCATCTTGCGGCAAGACCCGGACAAGATTCTCGTCGGCGAAATCCGCGACCTGGAAACCGCCGAGATCGCCGTACAGTCGGCCCTGACCGGCCACATGGTCTTCAGCACGCTGCACACCAACGACGCGCCCAGCACCATCACCCGCCTGCGCGACATGGGCCTGGAAACCTTCCTCATCACCGCCACGGTGGAAGCCATCCTGGCCCAGCGGCTGGTGCGCAAGATTTGCGAGGACTGCCGCTCGGAGTTCGAGCCCAGCCCGGAAATGCTCATGGAGCTGAACTTGCGGCCGCAGGACGTGCACGGCAAGAAGTTCTTCTACGGCAAGGGCTGCGACCGCTGCAACAACACCGGCCACCGCGGCCGCACCGGCATCTTCGAGCTGGTGCTGATGAACGACGAGCTGCGCGACATGATCTCCGCCGGCGGCTCCACCGACCAGCTCCGCGTCGCCTGCCGCAAGCAGGGCATGATCACGCTGCGCGAATCCGGCCTGCGGTCCATCTTCAACGGGCTGACCACGATTGACGAGGTGGTGCGCGAGACGGTGCTGGAGGATGAAGTGTAGCTTGAGGGGACCTTGGCGAAACGCAAACGGCGGCGCGATTTCCGCGGCGGCGGGCGTTACCGGAATCCGCAAGCCTGGATTGACATGGTGATCGCTACGGATCCGGCTCTTGCCAACGTGACATTGTTGCATTATCCCCGTTATTCTGGGCGCCTAGTGGTATTTGGTCGTGCCAGGTTACCGGAAGGTGGGTTTCCCGGCGCCACAATAATCGGGCGAAGCTCTTTGGTGAGCCGCGCTGAGTTGATTGACACGATTATTCATGAAGAAACCCATCATCGGCTTTTGCTGCGAGCAAGGCGAGGCAGTGCGAGGGCGAAACACATTATCAAAGATATTTATCTTGAGGAAGACTATGTGATGGCTGTGGCCCAAAGGTTTTTTAGATTCAAGGGGCTGGAATGAATACCAAGGCAAAGAATCGCGACAGAGTGGCCGATCGGGCGCTAAGTGCAGCGGTGGAAACCGTGCAGGGCCTCACCTGCCCGGATTGTGGCGGCGGTCTCCACATCCAATATACAGATTTGAAAAATCCAGCCCGCCGTAAAGGGCGCGCCCTTTCGGTGATGTGTGAACGGTGCGGGTGGCGGGTTATCTCGGATGGGCTTAAACAGGAACCACCTTGGGTCCAAAAACTGGGTCGAAAGATAACTACGGGTGAGCCGGCTCGTGCTTGATCGGCCTCCCTCTGGTTTAGGGTCTCTCGTACCTGGTTTTCTCGTCCCCATTGCTGGGAGAAGTCATGCCGACCTACAAATTCGAAGCCATGGACACCACCGGCGGCGAAGTGAAGGACTCCGTCGAGGCCGCCAGCGAAGAGGAAGCGCAGCAGAAGATTCGCCAGATGGGCTACTTCGTGACCCGCCTGACGGAGCAGGCCGACAAGAAAAAAGGCAAGAAGACCAAGGGCCCGCGCCGCGGCAAAAAGGGCAAGGTCTTCACCATCGGCGGCTGCAATCCCAAGGCCCTGGTCACCTTCACCCGCCAATTTTCCGTGCTCCAGGACGCCGGCCTGCCCGTCTTGCGCAGCCTGAAAATCCTCGAACATCAGATGAAACCCGGCGTCTTGAAAAACGCCCTCATCGACATCGTCGACGACGTCGAATCGGGCAGCACGCTGAGCGAGGCCTTCGGCAAGCACCCCAAGTGCTTCGACCGGCTGTACGTCAACATGGTGCGGGCCGGCGAGGCCGGCGGGGCCCTGGAAGTCATCCTCCGCCGCCTGGCCGAGTTCAAGGAAAAGGCCCAGAGCCTGGCCCGCCGCATCAAGGGGGCCATGATCTACCCGTGCGTCGTCGTCGGCGTGGCCGTCGCCATCCTGTCCTTCATCTTGATCTTCATCATTCCCAAATTCGAAAAGATCTTCGCCGACTTCAAGCTCAAGCTGCCGTGGATCACGCAAACGCTGATTTCCACGTCGCGCTGGTTCGTCAAGTACTGGTACGTGATTCCTCTGTTCCCGGTGATGATCTGGCTCACCTTCAAGCTCATACGCCTTAATAAAACCGGCAATTACATCATCGACCGCGTCAAACTCTTCATGCCGGTCATGGGCGGCATCATCGAAAAGAGCGTGGTCGCCCGCACCATGCGCACCCTGGGCACCTTGATCGCCAGTGGCGTGCCCATTCTCGAGGCCCTGTCCATCGTCAAAGAAACCTGCATGAACGCCGTCTTCGAGAATTGCTTCCAGAGGGTGTACACGTCGATCCGCGAAGGCGAGACCATCGCCCAGCCCATGAAGGAAAGCCGCCTCGTGGACGACATGGTCGTCAACATGATCGACGTCGGCGAGGAAACCGGCGACCTGGACACCATGCTCAACAAGATCGCCGACGTCTACGACGAGGAAGTGGACGTGCTGGTCGAGGCCCTGATCAGCCTGTTGGAGCCGATCATGATCGTGGTCCTGGGTTTCATCGTCGGCACCATTGTGGTCGCCTTGTTCATGCCGCTGTTGGCCCTGTTGGAAGGCCTGGGCGGGGGGGGCAAGAAGTAGCGGACTAAAATTCGAAATTCGAATATCGAAATTCGAAACAAATTCGAAATTCGAAA
>CAZFGM010000072.1:0-16744 GCA_964518515.1 uncultured Alcaligenaceae bacterium
ACTGATCATGACGATCGGCTCCTTATTGTTCCTGGCCCAGATGATCCTGTGCTGGCGGGCCTTGCGCTGGCACAGCACCGGCTTCGACCCGCGCTCCGATCGCTGGATCATGAACCTGGCCCAGGCGGCCGAATGGTTCCCCATGCTCGGCCTGATTGGCACGGTGGGCGGTATCCTGCAAACCTTTGGCGAGTTTTCCGGCCCCGCCCAGGTGACGCCGAACCTGATCATCGCCCGTTACGCGCCGGCCATCACCGCCACCGGCAGCGGCCTGTTCATGGCCTTCATCAACATCCTGCCGTCGTGGATCGTGCTCATGGGCCGCGACCTGATCGCCGCCCTGGGCGGCGGCACGCCCCCGCCGGGAGAGCCGTCATGATCCACATGCCGCGCCGCAGCGTCACGCGCTTCTTCATCCCCCTCATCGACGTGCTCCTATTGCTCTTTTGCATCTTCCTGCTCATGCCGTTCGTCGCCGAGGAAAATTCCGGGGTCCGCGAGCGCCTGGAATCCGTCGAGGAATTGCAAAATCGGATAAAATCGCTAGAGCGGCAGCGGGAAGAGGACCGCAAGAAGTTGCTGGCCCTGGAGAGGCTGAACGAGTCCCTTGCAGAGCTGGAACAGCTCCGGGCAAGGGTCAAGGAGTTGTCCGAGCTCAAGTACAAGGACTTGCACAAGAATTCGCGGTTTATCGATATTGATGCGGATAACGGGACGATTTCGTATTATCATCCCAAAGATCGGAAAGTGCTCCCCATCGCCAATCCGAAAAGCGCCAGCGAATTGATTCAGCGCCTGCAAAACGAGGCGGCGGGGGAGGAGTTGAATTTCGTTTTTCTCATGCCCCGCAAGCCTACAGTGAAACTCACGGAGGACCAGGTCAAGGACTACAATACCTGGTTTAGCAAAACAAAATATTACTGGACCCGGTGACATCATGGTCGCATGCACGTCCGGCTTGTTGCTTTTGGGTTTCGGCCTGCCGGATTTCATCTATCAACCCTTGCTGGTAGTGGCGGCCGCGCTCGGCGCTGTGGTGGGGTGGTTTGTGGCGGCGGCCGTCGCCCGCACGCTGGTCCGCCTGGCCTTTCACCGGCAATTGCCCGAAGGAGGGCAGCTGGTCGCCCGGGTCGGCGGCGCCATCCTGGTCGGGGCCTTGATTTATTTTTGCCTGCCGCTCGGACCGGGGGGAGGAGGAGGCTCGGGGACCAATGGCGGAAAAGGCGAGGGCAAAGGGCCCGGCACGGACAAAAACGGACCCGGGCAACCCGGCAAGGACAAGCCCGGGCAGGACAAAACCGGGCCGGATAAAACTGGTCAGCCCGGAAAAACGCTAACGCCGGCGGATTGGTTGCTCATCGAAGTGTTGGAAAACCCCCGGGGCGAAGACAAGTTCTACCTCTTGCACCGTAAAGAGCCCGCCCGGAATCTGAAGGAGGTCGAAGAATTTCTCCAGAAAAACAAAACGGCTTTCAAGGAAATCCACATCGTCGTGACCGGCAAGAGCAACTACCCCGCCCGGAAAGACATCGAGGAAAAACTTCAGGAATTGCTCCGGCCACCCTCCGAGTATAATTTTATCTGGCGTTCCCCCGTGTGGATCAACGGGAAAAAAACCCTGGAGAAAAATAAGAGTCGTTAAACAATATCCCGCGGGTTGCGTGATGGCGCTCGCTCGGCGGTTTCGCGTGAACCGCATCCCGGAAGAGACTGCTCACGCATTCTGGGATAATGGTTTTTCGAGTTTCCAAACCATGTCGCAAGCCCCAACCATCATAGCCGATGCTCCGCGCATCGTTTTTTTCGGCCTGCCCGATGCCGGCAAGTCCGCCCTCCTGGCGGCACTAAGCCAGGCCCAAGCCCAGGGACAATTGCGCGGCAAGCATCTACTCGACCTTTCGGCGGGTCTGGGTCAGCTGCAAAAAAACCTGTATGAAAACGGGCCAGAGCCTCAGCCACACGACCTCGTGGACTATCCGGTCGCCGTCGAGCCGATCAAACCGGGTCCGGCCGAGTCGGCCGCCGTGCACCTGGTCGATTCCGACGGCCGGCAAACCGCTCAACTCCTGCAAGCGCCCCCGAACGGCACCGGCGCCGGCGGTCTGGCCCTGGCTCTCGCCGCCGCCGATACCCTGGTCCTGGTCGTGGACGCCTCGGCCGAAGCCGGCCAACTCAAGCCGGTTTTTGCCCAGGTCGTGCCCTTTCTACGCCAGCTGGAGGAAAAGCGGACCTGCGGCATGGAAGTGACCGGCCTGCCCGTCTACCTGGTGCTCACCAAGTGCGATTTGCTGGCCAAGAAAACCGACAACACCCCGGCCTGGATCGAACGCATTGAAGATCGCAAACGCAAGATCGCCCAGCTATTCCACGATTTCCTGGCGCGGGAATTGTCCCCGAGCGCCCTGGCCTTCGGCAAGCTGGACCTGCACCTGTGGGCGACGGCTGTGGGCCGGCCCGCCCTGGCCGATCAGCCGGCCAAACCGGCCGAGCCGTTCGGCGTGGCCGAATTGTTTCGCCAGTGCCTGGACTCGGCCCAGGACTTTCATCACCGCCGCAAGCGCGCCTCCCATCTGCTGCAGAGCGTCGTTGCCGGCACCCTGGCCCTGGTCGGCTTTCTCGGCCTCATGGGCCTGGTGTTTTTTACCACCCGCCCGGACCCGCAGGTGCAGGCCTTGGAAAACGACATCAACGCCGTCTTGCCGTCCAAGGATCTCAAACCGGCCGACCGCCTCAAGGAGCCGCTCGACGACAAGATCAAGAAGCTGCAAAAGATGCAGGCGAATCCAGTGTTCGCGCGTTTGCCGGCCGATGTGCAGGGCGCGGTCCAGGAGTTTGTGGACGAGGCCCAAGACTACCGCCGCTTCGACCGCGAGTTTGCCGAAAAAGTCCCGGAACCCCGCTATGCCACCGGCGAGGCCGATCTGGACAAGATCGAAGATGAAATGAAAGAGTTGGAAAAAAAACCACTCTACGCCGGCTATGCCGCCGCCTGGAAGGAGACCAAGCCGGGCAAGCGCTTCCAGGAATATCGCGGCGACGTTCAAATCCTGCGCCAGGAAGTGGCCGAGGCGAAACAATGGTTTCAGGAGCAAAAAGGGGAGTGCGAGGTACTGAAAGTGGAAGGGAAAAGTATCAAATTGGAGCTGGATAAACTCCAGCTTGATTTCGAGAAACTCCTGTTAGCGAAGAAACAAAAATCCAAGGAGATGGAGCAATGGAAAATGGAAATGAAAAAATGGGGCCTGGAGGCCGTCAAATGGGCCACGAAATTCGAACAATTCAAAGACCGCTCCTATTTCACGCGCCTCGCGGAGAATACCAAGGATAAATATCCAGACAAAGTTTGGGATGAAAACTCTCGAATTCCCGGATCCGCCAATCTGACCTTCGCCGCCGTCTTGTCTTTTGACCGGGTAGTCCGGGCCTCGGTAGCCTGGCGGAAATACCTGACCGAGGATTTGGACAAGCTGTGGAAGGAATTGAACCGCCTCAAGAAGTAAAAGGCGAGCCGAGCGACGTGAGTCGCCGGGTGCAACGCCCGCCTAACCCGGCCGCTTACCTGGCTCGGCTCGCCTTTTTGACCCCCATCATGAGCCAGGCCACCGCTGCCCCTGCCGCTTCCCCGGCACCTTCGATGGGTGCCACGCGGACGGCCCTGGCAGCTAGCTTGTGGCGGGCGCCGCTGGTGCCGCTGGCCCTGGCGTTCACCGCGGGAATTCTCGCCGACCGCTATCTCCACCTCTGGCTGGAAAACAGCTTGTGGATGGGCCTGGCCTTTCTCAGCGCCTGGGCCATCATGCGGCATGGCCGGTCGCCCGGCCTGGCCCTGGTGTATTTGTGGGCCAGCGTGGCCTGCTCCGGGGCGGCCTATCACCACTGGTATCGGGACGGCGTGGCCGAGGACGACATTGGTCATTTTGCCGGCGCGGAACCGCGCGTCGTCCGCCTGCGCGGCGAAATCACCAGCGAGCCGGTCGTGGTTCGCCAGCCGCCGCAGACGCCGTTGCAAGGCTATCCCCGGGGAGACTTCACGACGCTGACCCTGCGCGTGACCGAGCTGGCCCAAAAAAAGCAGTGGCAGCCGGTTTCGGGAAACGCGCGCTTGACCTACTCCGGCACGAAGCATAGTGGGTCCATCGGCAGCCGGGTGGAGGTGGCCGGCCAAATGATCCTGCCGGCCGGGCCGGCCAATCCCGGCGAATTCGATTATGCCGCCTATCTGCGCGATCAGCGCATCGGCGTTCTGGTAATGGTGCGAAAAACCGCCGAGGGCTTTGTTGTTCTGGAACCAGGATCGCCGTGGTCGGTGGGCAACCTCCTGGCGCGCGTTCGCGCATGGGCCAATCAAGTCTTGAAAGAAACTTTGCCTGCTGACCAAGCCGGGCTGGCCAGCGCTCTTCTTTTGGGGGATAGTTCCGCCCTGGACCAGGAAGAATGGGACAAATATCTAAAAACCGGCGTGATTCACGCCCTGGCCATTTCCGGCCAACACCTGGCCGTGTTGGCGGTGTTTGCCTGGCTGGTCCTGCGCTTGGTGGGCGTGCGTCGCCGCAATGGAGCGATTGCGGTGGCCCTGTTTCTTCTGGGGTATGCCCTGCTGACGGGAGGCCGGCCTCCGGTCATGCGCTCGGCCTGGATGGTGCTGGCCGTATGCGGCGGCCTGTGCCTGCTCCGCCCCGTCTCGCCGGCCAACTGCTTCGCCTTGGCCTGGTTGCTCGTGGCCTTTTCCAGTCCCACCGACATTTTCACCGCCGGCTGCTTGCTGTCCTTTCTGGCGGTGGCCGTCCTGTTCTGGGGGACCAGCGCCTGGCAGCGGACCGAGCGCGATCCCCTGGAGGAACTGATCGACCAGAGCCGGCCCTTGTGGCTGCGCGGCCTGCGCTGGCTTTTCGGCCTGGTGGCCCTGGCCTATCTCGTCAACCTGGCGATCTGGCTGGCGGTGACCCCGCTGGTGGCCGCTCGCTTTAACCTGGTTTCGCTGGTGGCCGTGGTCATCGGTCCGCCGGTGGTTCTCCTGACTTCTCTGGCCTTGCTGACCGGTTTCCTCCTGTTACTCCTGGCGCCCTTGTGGCCGCTGACGGCGATTTTCGCCTTCTTGACGCGCTGGGTCCTGGCGGGCTGCACTTGGCTCGTGGACGTAGGCATCAACTTGCCGGCGGCTTACCATTACGTTCCTGACGTCCCTACGTGGTGGCTCTGGCTTTTCTACGCCGGCCTCCTGACCTGGCTGACGGTCCCTCCGGTTCGACGCCTCGGCCCCTGGGCCCTGGGAATCGGACTGGCTTGGTATGCCGTTTGGCTGGCAGGCGATTGGCTGCCCACGAGGTCGCGGACCGATTTCCACTGCACCTTCCTGGCCGTCGGCCATGGCGGCTGCACGGTGCTGGAAACGCCCGACGGCCGCACCTTGGTTTATGACACCGGGGCCATGGCCGGGCCTGACGTGACTCGCCGGCACATCGCCCCATTCCTTTGGTCACGCGGCGTTCGCCGAATCGACGAGGTCATCCTGTCGCACGCCGACCTGGATCATTTCAACGGCTTGCTTGCCTTGTTAGACCGATTTGCGGTTAGCCAGATCACGCTCACGCCGACGTTTGAAAAGCGTCCGACCAAAGCGGTGGAATTGACCTTGCAAACCCTGAAGCGACGCGGGGTACCGCAACGCGTCGTCAAGACCGGCGATTTCCTTTATGCTGGAGAAGTTTCTATCGCGGTGCTGCATCCGCCCACGGCTGGGCCGCCGGGTGAAGAAAATGTCCGTAGCCTGGTGCTCCTGGTGCGGCATGGCGAGCATCGCCTGTTGTTGACCGGCGATCTGGAAGGCCTCGGCCTGACGCAAGTTCTCCCTACCCTGACTCCGGTGGACGTGCTTATGGCGCCGCACCACGGCAGTCCTTCGTCGGAACCTGGAAAACTTGCCGACCGGACCAAGCCCAAAGTCGTCGTCAGTTGCCAGGGGAAATCTTTCGGCAGCGACGACACGGGCAAAACCTACGAAAAAAGCGGGGCCGTCTTCCTGGCCACCTGGCCGCACGGCGCCGTCACCTTTCGCAGCGGGCCGGGTGGGTTGTGGGTGGAAACCTTCGTCACGCGGAAGGCGTTCAAGGTCCGTTGAGGTAGCAGGTACACTCCGTGTGCCGTAGCGAACGGCACACCTTGACTCCCGGCGCATTGGAGATTAACCTCAAAGAACCTAGGACACGTCCGGGCAACGAAGTTGGACAGGTAGCAAACCTGTCCTACGAGATTCGCCAGTTGGGAATGGTTACCGAGGTGAAATCGTTCGAGATGACTTATGAGCCGTTTGTTGGTCATTTTGCTGGTGTTGGTTTATGCCCTGGTGCCGCCGGGTTTTTGCACGTGCCGGCTCCAGGACCTGATCTTTGCCGATGCTTCCTCCGGTCCCGAGGACCACGACCATGACGAGCCTGCCCCCGGCTGTCCCGAGGATCACGACGAGCATGACTGCGATTGCACGCGCATTCAACAGGATTGCCTGACTTCATCGGGAACAGATTGGGATGCCGCAGTCACGTCGAGCGGCATTTTGGACCCGGAGACTATCCCGCAAATCCTGGGCCTGCCCCTGAATCAGAAAACCCTCACTCCCGCCCATTTTTGGCCCGGTGATCTACCTCTCTACCTGACACTGCGCGCACTTCTCCTTTAAAAGCCCAGAATAGGCCTTGCCGTCAAAGCCGTTTGTTAACGGTGTTTGACCAAGTGGCAAGATGGGTAATTTTATCCACAAGTCATTGCTGCCAAAGCTACTTGGGCATGGAGGCGGCCATAATTTGCCCATTAAATAGGGCACTCTATCCGACTTAGGCCCCTTGTGTGTGCACGGATTTGACGCGAGTTAAAAGGAGCAAAACCTAACTTTCTTTGGGAAAAATAGTTATGCCAATTTCCACTCGCGTCAAGGATTGCCTTGAGTTGACGCGTGTGGCTGGAGATTGTTACCCCTTTTTGAGGTCTGACGCCCGCCAAGAAAGCCGAGTTCTTTTTTCGTGAGGGAAGCCATGAAACTGGTCCTTATCTTGTGGACGGTGATGGTTCTGGCCGGGGGCGCCGCCGGAGGACTGGCCTTGTATCCCTGGTTGTTTGCCCAGGAACCGGCCAAGGCCAAGGAGGCGGGCGAGCGCGCCGACTTTATCAAGATCAGCCCGCAGGCACAGCACAATCTCAAGCTGAAGCCCAAAAAGCTCACCTGGAAGGACAGGGACGGCAAGGAACATCCGCAGCCGGTCCCGGTGTACTGGCGCACCGTCAAGGTGCCCGGCCAGGTGGTCGAGCGCGAGGGCAACTGCGACCGGTTGGTGTCAGCCAAGGTGGCCGGCGTCGTCACGCACATCGCCGCCGTCCGCGGCGACCTGGTCAAGCCGGGCGCCCCGCTCTTCACCCTGGAAATCGTCAGCGAATCGCTGCAAACCGCCCAGGCCGCCTATTACAAAAACCATCTCGAGCTGGAGTTCGTGCACAACGAGATCAAACGCCTCGAGAAGTCCATCAACCAGGGCGCTGTGCCCATGGCCCGCCAGCTGGAGCTGGACAATCAAGAAAAGAAATTCAAGCGCGAGAAAACGGCCCTGGAACATGAGTTGGACGTCCGCGGCTTTTCGGAGAAGGAAATTCGCGGCGTGGCCGCGGGGACGTTTGTCCGCCAGGTGACCGTGGGGGTTCCCTCGCACGCCCACCCCACCCTTCCCCCCCTTGCCAAGGGGGGGGAAGGATGGGGTGCACGTGGCCGGGGCCGCCGTCCCGCCCGCGAATCACGAGGATTTCCGCTTCGAGGTCGAAGACCTGAAGGTCAAGCTGGGCGAGTACGTGCAAGCGGGGCAGGCGCTGTGCCTGCTGGCCCACCATGAGCGGTTACAGATCGAAGGCCGGGCTTTTGAAGCGGAACGGCCGTTGCTTCAGCGCGCCGCCAAGGAAGGCTGGCACGTCAAGGCCGAGTTCCCTCATCAGAACGTGGACTACTGGCCCGCCGCGGTGGACGGCCTGAAGATCGCTTTCTTCGAAAACAAGCTGGACGCTCGGCAGGGCCTTCAATTTTACCTGCCGTTGCCAAACCAGTACGTCGAATTCGAGACCGGCAAGGAAAAGAAGCAATCGCGCCTATGGCGTTTCCGGCCGGGGCAGCGGGTCCATCTGCTCGTGCCGGTGCAGAAGTACCAAGAAGTGTTCGTGCTGCCGGCCGCCGCCGTGGTGCGCGAAGGACCGGAAGCGTATATCTTTCGCCAGAACGGCGACGTCTTCGTGCGCATGCCGGTGCACGTGTTGCACGAAGATCGCCAGGAAGTGATTGTGGCCGACGACGACGGCAACATCCTGGAGGATTATCTCATCGCCCAGAGCGGCGCCGCCCAGCTCAACTGGGCCCTCAAGGCCCAGGCCGGCGGGGAGGAAGGAGGTCATTCCCACACTCACCCGCATTAAGGCGATGGGGAAGGACTAGGGTTACCTGTAGGACGGATTTCTAATCCGTCCGGTTACGGTAGGGGACGGATTAAAAATCCGTCCTACAGTTTCCGATTTCGGATTTCGAATTTGTTTCGGATTTCGATATTCGAATTTCGGATTTTGGTTTGCCATGTTAAACGCCATCATACGCATTGCTTTGCGCTACCGGACGCTGATCGTGGCCTTGAGCCTGGCGGCCTTGGTCACCGGCGGTTATCTGGCCGCGCGTTTGCCGATCGACGTGTTTCCCGATCTGGATCGGCCGCGCGTCGTGGTTCTGACGGAATGTGCCGGCATGGCGCCCGAGGAAGTGGAAAGGCAGGTTACCTTCCCCCTGGAGACCGCCTTCCAGGGCGCAACTGGGGTGCAAGCGGTCCGCAGTAATTCGGCCCTGGGGCTGTCCATAATCACCGTGGAGTTTGACTGGGGGGCCAACATCTACATCGCCCGGCAGCTGGTGCAAGAACGCCTGACCGCCGCCGCCGCCGCCTTGCCCGCCGGCCTTAAACCCCATGTCATGCCCATCAGCTCGATCATGGGCCAGATCATGCTGATTGGCCTGTATCGCCAGCCCGGGCCTAACGGCGGCGCGCTGGCCCCCGTCGAGCGCACGCCATACCTGGCCGAGCTGGTGCTCGACCAAACCTTGGAGCAGGCCACGGTGTATGTCTGGGATCCGCGCGATGCCCAGCAGCGCCGGCTCGACAAGCCCGCCGACTGGAAGCCTGTTGCGGCGGGCGATAAAGTTCTTTCACTTTCCTGGGAAGACCCCAAACCAGGTTCCCTGAAATTGGCGCCCCAGAAGGAAGGCCAGTACTTCCGTGGGAAGGATTCTCAATTGAAAACCAGCCTGGGTGAGGAACTTCGTCCTCGATTGGATCATCGCCTGGAAATCATCGTGAAGGGGCGACCCCATGCCGTGCACTGGTCAACGTCGGTGCAAGACATGGAGCTGCGTGCCCTGGCGGATTTCGTGGTGACGCCGGCCATCAAGAAGAACGGCGTCGCCGCCATCACCGCCATCGGCGCCAGCCGCAAGCAGTATCAGGTGCTGGTCGATCCGGACGCCATGGCCGCCCACGGCGTGACGCTGGAAGAAATCGAAACAGCGCTGGCGAAAAACAACCTGAACGCCAGCGGCGGGGTGGCCGATCGCGGCGGCCGGGAAGCGTCCATCCGCGTGTTCGGCCGGTTGGGTCCGGAAGCCGACAAGGTCCTGGCCGAGCTGCGCCGCCTCCCCGTCAAGCAAACTCCGAAGCGCACCGTCCTGATCGAGCAAGTGGCCCGCGTGGCCCTGGGGCCGGAGTTTCAGCGCGGCGACGCCAGCATCAACGGCCTGCCCGGGGTTGTGCTGCGCGTCAGCAAACAGCCCGGGGTCGATACGCGCGCGTTGACCGCCGCCATTACCCAGGCCTTGAACGAAGTCACCGCGACTTTGCCCGCGGACATTGCCGTCACGGCCGACATCTTTCAGATGAAAAACTTCATCGACCGCGGCATTTTCAACGTCGGCGAGGCCCTGGTCATCGGCGCCGTGCTGGTGCTGATCGTCCTGTTCCTGTTCCTGCTCAATTTCCGCACGACCTTTATTTCCTTGACCGCGATCCCCTTGTCGCTGACCATTTCCGTCCTGACATTCAAGCTCCTGGGCGCCCTGACCGGCACGGAGCTGTCCATCAACATCATGACCCTGGGCGGCATCGCCGTGGCCATGGGCGAGCTGGTGGACGACGCCATCGTGGACGTGGAAAACATCTTCCGCCGGCTGCGCGAGAACCGCGGCTTGCCCAACCCGTTGCCGGCCTGGCGCGTCATCTACAACGCCAGCGTGGAAATCCGCAGCGCCATCGTCTTCGGCACGATGATGGTCATTCTGGTGTTTTTGCCGTTGTTCGCCCTGTCGGGGTTGGAAGGCCGGCTGTTCACCCCGCTGGCCCTGGCCTACATCGTGTCCATCCTGGCGTCGCTGTTGGTGTCGCTCACGGTGACGCCGGTCCTTTCCTATTACCTGCTGCCGCGGGCGAAAGCCACGCAGCGGCGGCAAGACAGCCCGCTGTTGCGCGGCTTGAAGGCCGGGGCCAGCCATCTGATCCGCCTCAGCATGGCCCGGCCGGGAGTGCTGTTACTGACGGCCTGGATCGGCGTTGGCCTGAGCGTCTGGCTGCTCACGCGCCTGGGCAGCGATTTCTTGCCCAAGTTTGACGAGGGCAGCGTGCAGGTGGACGTCAGCTTGCCGCCGGGCGCTTCCCTGCAGGCGGCCAATGAAGTGTGCGCCGTTGTCGATGCCACTTTTCGGGCGATGCGAAAGTCGGCCGACAATCCCAAGGGGCCGATCCTGGCGTTTTTGCGCCGCTCCGGCCGGGCCGAGCTGGACGACCACGTCGAGCCGGTCGGCAATTCGGAATACCTGCTCAGCATCAACCCGGACGCGGGCAAGAGCCGGGAGGAAATCCTTCAGGATATTTTGGAAACCCTCAAAGGAAACGCGGACAAGAAAATCCTACCTCCCTTGCCGGGCGTGGACGTCGAGCCGGAACAGCCGCTGGCCCACCTCATCAGTCACATGCTCACCGGCGTGACCTCGCCCATCGTCATCACCATTTACGGCGACGATCTGGACGTGCTGCGCGGCACGGCCGAGAAAATCAAGTCCGCCCTCAGCGGCGTGCCCGGCCTGACGCCGCCGGTCATCGAGGCCCAGCAAAACATCGAAGAATTGCAAATTCGCCTCATTCCCGAGGAACTCGCCTACCACGGCATCCCGCGCGAACACGCCGCCCATTACGTGCAGCTCGCCCTGAAAGGCCATGTCGTTTCCCAGGTGACCGAGGGCCAGCGCCGCTTCGATGTGCTGGTCCGCCTCGATGAACCTTTCCGTGTCGATTTCCACTCCCTGGACCGCTTGCGCGTGGATGTGCCGGGGAACGGCAACCCCCCCGTGCCCCCCCTTACCAAGGGGGGGAGCGACCCTGTGCCCCCCCTTACCAAGGGGAGGAATGAGGGGGGGTGGGGCAACAGCGTGCTGCTCGGTGAAATCGCCGACATCCAGTTCGGCGGCAGCGCCAATGTCATCAACCGCGAGAACGCCCGCCGCCGCCTGGTGATTCGCGCCAACGTCAAGGATCGCGACCTGGGCAGCGTGGTCGCCGACATCGAACGACGCATCCAGGAGCGCGTGACTCTGCCGACCGGGTATCAGGTCGTGCTCGGCGGCCAGCACGAGAGCCAGCGCCAGGCCACGCTGCTCTTGACGATTCTTGCCGGCGTGGCCATCGTCGGCATGTTCCTGGTCTTGTACATGCTGTTCCCCTCGGGCCGAATCCTGCTACAGATCCTCAACGCCCTGCCCACCGCTTTCATCGGCGGCGTTCTGGCCCTGTGGTTAACGAAGCAGACGTTAACCGTGGCCGCCCTGGTCGGCTTCATCTCGCTGGCCGGCATCGCCGCCCGCAACGGCATCCTCCTCGTCTCCCACTACTTCCACTTGCTCAGGCACGAGGGGGAAACTTTCTGCCCGGACATGGTCCTGCGCGGCAGCCTGGAGCGCCTGTCGCCGGTCCTCATGACCGCTCTGACGGCGGGCATCGCCCTGTTGCCGCTGGTCCTGGGCGGCCACCAACCCGGCCGCGAAATCCTCTACCCCGTCGCCACGGTCATCCTCGGCGGCCTGGTGACCTCGACGTTGTGCGAATTCCTCCTGCATCCCGGCCTGTTCTGGGCCTTCAGCGGCCGGGACGTGGATCGCTTGCTCCGCCCAGGGGAGGGCGAAGAGGAACCGCCTTCCGTTTCCCAGGTGACCGAAAGCGTCCGAAGCGTCTGACCTTGAACCTCATTGAGAAAGGATGTTTCCATGTTTCCCTGCAAACGACTTCTACTCCTTGGCTGTTTTTTGCTTGCCGCCCTGATGGTGAGTGGGGGATGCCGAAATGACGGCGGCAAAAAAGAGAATGGCACCAAAGATGAAAGCAAAAAAGACGACAGCAAAAAGGGCCTAAGCACCGAAAAAGACGGCTGGCTCTATCACACCGAAGGGACCGAGGAATATCACCTGCGCCTGAAAGTGGACCCCGCCAACAAGCAGGCGCGGGCTTCGATTCGCGATTCGGACCCAAACAAGGTCAAGCCCGTGTCCGCCAAATCGTTCAAACTGTACCTCGACCCCCGGCAAAAACCCATCCTTCTGGAGGCTCAGCCGGCCAAGGAAGATCCCAAAGGAATGTGTTCGGTTTTCATCGGCAAGGACGACCGCTTGGCCGGTAAGATCGACCGCAAGCAAGTGAAGCTCACGACCGAGATCGATGGAAAGCCGTACACGTTCAAGTTCGATACCGGACATTAGGATCATTTTCCCGGCAGGGCTTTGACCCGCAAATTGCGAAAGGCCTGCTCGCCGCCTTCGGCCTGCAAGCCGAGGAAACCTTGCTTGAGCGGCTTGGCGGCGTCGGAAACCGTGACCAGCTCGCCGTTGAGATAGGCTTGCACCTTTTTCCCCTGGACCACCAGGCGATAGGTTTCCCATGCGCCCAGTTTCTTGCGGACCTTGGCGACCTTGTCCTTATCGAGCTTGTAGGGCAGTCCCCAGAGCCGGGCCTGTTCGGCATAATCCTTGACTTGCAGCTCGTAGCGCTGGCTGGGCCAGTTGGCCCCGCCGGCGGCATCCTGGCTGGCCCGGAAGAAAATCCCGCCGTCGCCGCCTTTCTTGATGAGCTTGAACTCGCAGCGCAGCTCGAAATCGGGATATTCCTTGACCGTGTAGCACAGCCAGCCGTTGCCCCCCTTGTAATGGATGGCGCCGTCGTCCACCCGGAAAGGACTTTTGCCTTTGCCCAGGTACATCCAACCGGTCAGGTCCTTACCGTTGAACATGGCCACGAAGCCGGCATCTTTTTCTTCTTGAGGCAGTTCCTGTCCCCGAACCGAAAGGCCCGCCAGGACAAGAGCAAAGCTGGGGAAAAGGATTTTCATTGTGGACTCCTCTTGTAGGCAACAAATGTTTTCCGACGATTCTTCAATTTTTTTTACCAGGTGAGCGTCGCGGCGTAAGCCCGACGTGTTTGCTCGCTTCACCTCGGCCTTACGCACCGACGGTCGCCTGATTGCAACGTCATCCACGTCGGGCTGACCCACCGACGCTCCATGCTGGTTGCCGTGCCGTGCTCGTCCAGCTCCAGCCCGGTGTCACCTTGGTCCAGAGCCTGATCCGCTCCGGAGCGCCGCGAATGAGGTGAAGAGTTTGTCGTACGGTCGTTATTCCCAGAACTCGACCGAGAGCCCCGGAATGTGCTCGAAATCACGGCGCTTTCTCGTTACCAGCGTCACCGAATGAGCGACGCAAAGCGCGGCAATCCGCAAGTCGTGCGTGGAGCCACCAAGCTTCTGCTTGCGCCATGCTTGGTATTGGACTTCAGCCTGCGGAACGTAGGAAAGAACCGTGAGTTCCCGAATGTCGTGATCTTCGCCCGTCCAGCTTCCGCCTGGCGAATGGTGTTGAGCCGGCCTCGAAGTACTTCTTCTGCAGCCAAGATCGGCAGCGCTTGCTCGGCAATGGGAATGAGCGCAACGCGGTCGGCGTAAATCGGGTTGCCCCGAAAGATCTGCGTCAGAATATCGGTGTCGAAGGCCTTCATTGGCGCACGTCCGCATCGCGTTCCTTGTAAGCCTCGTCGCAAATATCCTGTAGCGTTGGGTCATCGCGGTATTTCCCGAACAGCCCAGCAAGCCCTTTGCGGCCAATCTCCAACGTGACCAATTCGCCTTGCTGCACCCGTTTTTCAATCACGGTTTCGAGGGCGGCGAGCATGTCGGCGCGCGTGGCCGACGTGGCCCGCACCTCGGCGGCGCCGACGAGGGCGGCTTCGAACTGGCCGTGGACGTTGTGAACCATTCCCGAGAAATTCATGGCGGACTCCCTTTCAAGAGCACAAGTGTCTCCAACCATTCTATCGCAGGCTTACTTCTTCGGCTCCTTCTCGGCCGCCCGGAATCGCCGCGTTATTGCTCCGGCGGGCCGCCGAGTTGCTCCAGGCGCTGGCGGCGCTGTTGCCACGTGGGCGCGGCCAGCACGCGCACGTTGCCGTGCTCGTCCAGCTCCGAGCCGGTGATGACCTGGGTCCCTAGGCGGATTCTCTCACGGTTGTCCTGGGGGATTCTCAATACCGCGCCTGTTAGAATTGCGGCTTGACATACAGATCCCAGGCTGTTTTGAGCTTTTGGGCATCCCTGACAGTAACGGCCCCAAGCCGGCGAAACAGTAGTGACTGTTCCAGGCAATCGAGCCGCAACAGGCGCACGGTTGAGGCGACGCGCAAGCCGGCAGCCTGCCAATCGCCCAAGGGCACGTCGGTAGGCGTGCGCGCAGGCGCCGAGGTCACCACCGCCACCACCGCATCCTGGCCGTCGAGCCAAAGTACCAGAACCGGGCGTATCTTGGAGGCGCTGCGGTCGGTGAACGGTATGTCCGCCAACCACGCCTCACCCGGCTTGATCATCGTACAACCCCTCATCTTCGGCGGCATACCCGCGCAGGAAGGCAGCATGGGTGCGAATCGGCGTGCTGTTTTCGACAGCGGGTTGCACGGTGAGGAGCCAACGGCCCGCTCCGACGCTCTCGACCAGGGCCGGTGGCAGCGACAGCTTCTCTCCGGGCTGAAGTTCAATTTCGTACGACAGGCTTATCACGGTGTCCTTCATGAGCCGTTCCTCCGGGAAAAAAACCACACCTGCATTGTAGCAGTGCCCGTTAACGACTATGGTCCTTCCGGCGGGCCGCCGAGTTGCTCCAGGCGCTGGCGGCGCTGTTGCCACGTGGGCGCGGCCAGCCCGCGCACGTTGCCGTGCTCGTCCAGCTCCGAGCCGGTGATGTTCCACCCGTCCGCCATGCCCGGTAAGCTTGCCCCAAGGCTTCCGCCGCCGCTGCGGCGGGGTCGTATCAGGAACGTCAGGAGATGCGCAGGACCTTGCAAGTCTCTTCGTAGCTCTCTTCCAACTCGAGCGGCACGGAGAAGTTGTCGGCCAGCCACAGCGGCAGCGTCGGCAGCGGCTGGCCGATCTGAAACGGGTGCAGCCAGGTTTCCAGTCGCCACGGATCGCGTGGCTTCGCCCCGGCCTTGGCGGCGCGACACGCCACGGCATAGATGGCGGGCGGCGCTTCGGCCAGCGCCGGATCGCTTTGCCCGATCAGATCGAGCAATTCGCCGTAAAGGTTGAACGCGCGGATGGTGACGAGATCCACGATCGTGACCGAAACCTGATGCTGCAGCAGAGCGGCACATTTGGCGACGAACGCCCGCCGATTTTCGGGCCGATCTTTGTTGCCGGGGCTGACCAGCTCAATGGCCGCGACCAAGCGTCGGCCGTGCTTCTCATCGTAGACGCGGACTTCGTACTCGTCTTGAGCGGGCAAATCGGTTGCGACCACCAGAGTCGGCCGCGCCGGCGCCCACACCGCGGTTGCCACGCCGCCGTTGCCGTTGTCCGCCAAGAAGGCGCCGTTCTCGTCGTCGTCTTGTTCGAAGGCCGATACATCGATCTGGGCAAACGTACCCAGATGTACCTGTGGAGCTGCGACGTAGCGTCGCGGCAGTTTGCGATTCAACAACTGGACGATGATCGCGGGCCAACAACCGTGGACCTCGTCCCAAGACCTTTTGTTGTCCAGCGGCGGGCGGAAATGATCGCGCAGCGGCATGGGGCCTCTCCTTTCGTGCCGTTATTGTATCCGAAACTCAGCCCGCCGAATGGATCTCGACGGCGCGCCGGTTCACATCTCCGGCGGGCCGCCCAACTCCTGGAGGCGCTGGCGGCGTTGTGCCCACGTGGCCGCGTCCAGCACGCGTCCCGGGCACGACTTGAAGCCACGGGACGATTCGCCCCCCTTGGCCAGGCTGACCAGCGCTACACCGTCCTATCTTCGACGCTGAGGCCAGGGATGCGGCCAAAATCACGAAGGTTGCGCGTCAACACCGTCAGATTACGCGACAGGGCGATGGCAGCGAGACGCAAGTCCATCGTGCCGACCCGAAGATTATGGCCGACCAACTGATCGTAAATGGCTGCGCTGGGGGCGTCGAAGGGCAGCAAGGCAAAGGCCAAATAATCGCGCGGTAATCGTTCCAACAACGTATAGCCGCGGATCAGGCCGGCGGAATTTTTCGCTTGGTTTAGAAAGGCGTGTGCACCCAGCACCTGCTCGTGCAAACTCACGACGCAGCAGGAAAAATCCAGGGGGGTAAATTGCGCCATCCATAGGGATAGGCGAAGATATTCTGGACCGGCCTTA
>CAZFGM010000073.1:0-16506 GCA_964518515.1 uncultured Alcaligenaceae bacterium
AAAGAGGAAAAAAAAGACAAGCCCCAACCACAGAAAGTAATCGCCAAGCCGGGTACATGGTGGTTTGACCTCGCCGAAGGCGATCAGCAGGCGGTGCTTACGCTCACCGCGGCGGGACTCCGCGTAGCCGGGGCCAGCAGCCTGGCGCTGCCTTCTTGGAACCAGGTGGCGGCGGCGATCGCGTCCCAGCCATGGAAGGCGGAAGAGTTACCCCTGGGCGGCAAGGATTTTTTTCTCGAGGCCGTGCTCACCACGCGCGGGGCCGGCGTGCGCAAGGTCACGCTCACGCACTTCAAGGCTGCTGATTCCCTCGGCCGACCCCAAAATCAGGACCTCGAACTCGTTCAAGACGATCCGGAAATGGCGTCGTACCTGCTCTACCACTATCCGGAGATCGACGCCAAAAATCCCCACCTCACTCTGGGTCGAGCCATCTGGCACGTGGAAAACGGGGCCACCAAAGAGAAGGTGGTTTTTTGGACGCACGTCCCGAATTACCCGCTCAAAATCATCAAGACCTATGAGCTGCAGCCCAAGGAATACCACATCCGTCTGACCCTGGAAATTCGCAACCTGGCCAAGGACGCGAAAAAGTTCCGCTATCAACTGGCCGGCGCCCACGGCTTGCCCATCGAGGGGGAATGGTACACCGGCACCTACCGCAACGCGGTGATCGGCATGGCCAACCTGCGCGGCAGCCTGTGGCGCGAACTCGAGGACGCCCCGCGCATCAGCCAGCGCGAGGGGGGCGACCGGGTTCCCGAGGGCGACCGCGGCGAGCGCTTCGTCCAGTACGCCGGCGTCATGAACCAGTATTTCGCCGCACTCATCGTCGTCGATGACAAGCACTACGACCTTGCTACCCGCCAAGAAAAGAAGGAAAAAATCCTGGCCTGGGCCCGGCCGACCCTGGAAACCACCGAACAGGTCGGCAAAATCCTGGCCATCGCCGGCTCTGCCGTTCACTTGCAAACCGTGGACAAGGAACAGGCCATCCACGACTACCATCTCTTGCCGCGAGCCAAGGCCTACCTGGACGAGAAGAACTTGACCGAGGGCGAGATCGTCGTCGTGAGTTATTATGAAACCGGCGGCCGCCGCATCGGCACCTGGATTCGCCGCGGCAAGGCCCTGCAGGCCTTCCGCGACGACATCACCGTCCGCGTCAACAGCGAGGCCATCGAGTTGGCCGCCGGCGACGCCGTCCGCCACCAATTCTTGTTGTATCACGGCCCGGCAAAGACGCGGCTGTTGGCGGATTTCGGCGGCGACCAGGCCGTCGATTCCGCCCTGGTGCAGCGCTATACGGATACCCTCCACCTGCGCAGCCTGACCGATTACGGCAAGTTTTGGTGGTGGACCGACATCCTCATCGCCTGCACCAAGCTCATGCACCTGCTGTTGTACTTTTTGCACCTCATCGTGCCGGACTGGGGCCTGAGTATTATCCTGCTGACGGTCGTTGTCCGCGGCCTGATGTTTCCCATCAGCCGCAAGCAGGCCCTGCTGATGATGCGCATGCAGGAACTCGCTCCGGAGTTGAAGAAGCTCCAGGAAAAATACAAGAACGATCGGCAGGCCAAGACCGAGGCGATGATGGCCTTTTACCGCCAGCACGGGGTCAATCCGTTCGGCGGTTGTTTACCGTTGCTCATGCAATTGCCGATCTTCCTGGGCTTGTATTTCGCCTTGCAGGAAAGCATTCACTTCCGCCAGGCCCGCTTCTTGTGGATTCCCAGCCTGTCGGCCCCGGACATGCTGCTGTGGTGGGGGGAGAATATTCCCCTGATCAGCGATCCGGATAATCAAGGGCCGGGGAATGTTCTGTGCTTCATACCCTTAAATATTTTATATCTCGGGCCGTATTTGAATGTGCTGCCGATCTTCGCGATCTTCTTCATGATCGTGCAGCAAAAGCTGATGACCCCGCCGGCGCAAGACGAGCAGCAGGCGATGCAGCAGAAAATGTTGAAGTGGATGATGATCGTTTTTGGTATCATGTTTTTCAAGGTGGCCGCCGGGCTATGCCTGTATTTCATCGCCAGCAGCGTGTGGGGCGTAGCCGAGCGCAAGTTGCTGCCCAAGAAAAAGAACGCTTCGGCCGCGTCCGCGGAAACGCTGCCGCCGCCGGCCAAGGGTTTCCGTGCCAAGCGGCGCGGCCTGGACAAGGACAAGAAGGAACCCGACGGCACCTTCCAGAAACTCAAAAATTGGTGGGGCGACTTCCTGAAAAAGGCGAAAAAGAAATAGAACCCAAGCCCGCAGGCGCGTCTTCGAGCCCGCCGGTTTTAGCCGTAGTCGCAGGCTTTTGCCTGCGAAACTCCGCACCCTGAAGGGTGCGGCTACAAGAGGAAGATTTCATCCCCGCGGGCGCGTCTTCGAGCCTGCGGGGTGAACGACCCCCAGGGCTCGAAGACTCGCCCTGGGGCTTGATTGGCAAGGAGAAATCCATGTCCCGCATCCTTTCCGTTCTGGCGGTTTGTCTTCTCCTGGCCGCCCTGCCGGGGTTGGCCCAGCAAGGCGACAAGGGGAAAAAAATTCCCTATGAGATCCAATTCGATCCGGACCAAGATTTGGTCCAGCATGACAAAGATGAGCACGGCCGGGCGGGCGTGTTCCTGACGGTCCGCTTCGGCATCAAGCGCGTTGGCAAAGGCCCGGACGAGCCCGGCGTCGTGTACAAGGTGATTCTGGAAGAAGAAGGCGTCAAACGATTCGAGTTCGACGTGCCCAAGGCCCAGGTAGTGGCCACGGACGACCTGGTCGTTATGTTGGCCATGGATACCAGCGGCAGCATGATGGAATTCCGCCGCATGGAGCAGACCCGGACCGCGGCGACGATCTTCGTCAAAGCCCTGCCGGCCAAAGCCGAGTGCGGACTGGCGCTGTTCAACCACGAGGTTTACAAGAAACTCAAACCGTCCCGGGAACGGGATGAATTGCAAAGGCTTATCGCCAATGCCCAGCCTTCTGGCGGCACGGCTTACCTGGACGCCACGGACAAGTGCGTGGAATTGGTCAAGGATTTCGTGGGCAAACAGAAGGCCGTGGTCCTCATTACCGACGGCGTGGACATCAACAGCCGCATCGACCAGGAGGAAGTCATCAAGCGCGCCGTGGCCGCCAATGTCAAGGTCTACACTATCGGCATCGGCAAACCGGGCAAGCAGGAACCCGTCACCAGCGTACTGGTGCTGGACCGTTCCGGCAGCATGAAACTTCCCGCCAAAGACGGCGAAAAGCTGACCAAGATCGATGCCCTCAAAGGTGCCGCCGTTCGCTTTGTCAATTCCGTGAGCCAGAGCAAGCGCTGCGCGATTTTGGATTTTGGCGACGCTCCCAACGCGGCCTCCGAGTTCACCAATGACAAAAAGAAACTTCAAGACTTGATCCACAAATTAAAAGCCGAAGGGGAGACCTGTTTGTTCGATGCGATTTACGATGGCATCGCCACCCTCGAGGCCGAAGAACCACTGCGCCAGGCGGAAGAAACCCAGAAAAACCCTAAGCAAAAAGTCATCAAGGCCCGGCAAGTCGTGGTGGCCCTGACCGACGGCATCGACAACAAAAGCCGACGCCGCGCCGAGGAAGTCATCCAGCGGGCCAAAGAGGCGAATATTCCCTTATATATCCTTGGCTTCGGCCAGGCCGGCGTGCCGGGCAAAGCCGACGAGCTGGACATCGCCGCCATGACGCGCATGGCCAAGGAAACCGGCGGCGAATTCTACCATGCCGATAACGAAGCCAAGCTCATTCAGCTCTTCGAGGACCTGGCCACCAAGATTCACGACGACGGCATCGACGAGATCGCCCTCAAGCGCTTGGCCCTGGCCACCGGCGGCAAATATTATGCCGCCGAGGACGTCAAGCAGTTGCAATTCATCCTCGAAAAAGTCACCCAGGAAATAAAAAGCGAGTCCATCACCATCACCAAGACTTTTGGCAGCGTCCGGCAAGTCCGCGACGGCTTGCCGCGGCGCGTGGGAATTTACCTGGTTAAGCGCGTCGGGGAAAAAGAAGAAAAACTGGGGGGCGGCAAGACCGCCGTAACTCTGACGCGCAGCATAGTCATTGCCCAGATGGACCACTTGATTTACTTGTTCTTCCTGGCGATCCTGGGAACGCTCATCGCCTTGCCGGCCATGCTGCGACGGAAATCAGCCAGTTAAAGGCAGCGCAGTTATACTTCGCGCGGTCCAAATTGACTCATTGGGGGGGCAGGCATTCTTGCCTGCGGGCAGACAGGAATGTCTGCCCCACGTTTCAATTCTGCCCGCGCCCAGTATATCAGGAATTCCCTTAACTCCCTGGCCAAACGTACCCGGGCGCGGAGCATGTTTACCAAGTGACCTCCCTTAGAAATGTCGTCCACAACAATTGCCCTATCATCCTTGGTGAAACCATGGTGGATCGCGTCAACCCCGTAGCACGAACAATTGGCGCGGCTACTTTTAATCCCCAAAGTCAGAATCCTACTCGCTGGTTGGCTAATCAAAAACGTTGGATAAAAGAGCAGATTCGAAGGGGAAGGCCGATTTACGATATTGGCATTGATGCCGCGAGACCAACACGTAGTCCATACTACGCCGCGGAAGTTGCTGCCCTACGGGATGCGGGTTATACACGTGTGTTCCGCCGCTGGCTTACTGGTGACAATGGTCGCCGTTTTCGAGTTTATGAATGGGTGCCATCAAAATGAGTTCCGCGCAAAAAAAACAATCGGTTACGGCTACTCAGTTATTTTCCGAGTTCACGGAGGCATGCAAGGAGCATTTTGCCTTTCTGGAAACTGATTTTGGTCTGTCCTTGCGCGGACCAGAGCATTATGGCCGGGAGTTTGCCGTCATTTACGCCAACGCGAATTACAAAATAACCATCTTTTTTGAATACCCTGGTCCCCCCTGGATTGCGATTGAAAAAAAGGAAGGAAATCGCTGGAAGCGTAAAGGTCTACACCAACTCTTCAAACTTGTGTTTAATAAAGACTTGCCAAACACGGGTGGAAGAAATGATGGGTCCGATAGCGCCCACGATTTATCGAATCTCCCACTGCTCAGTGATATCTTGAAACTGCACTGGGACAAATTAGTCTCTGTTTTCTGACCCTGGCCGTCGGGAGTGGCCCAACCATTTTCAAATTTACCCATGCTTCCCCGCCTTGAAGACACCATCGTCGCCCTGGCCAGTGCCCCGGGTCCCGCCGCACGGGCCCTCGTCCGTTTAAGCGGACCCAAGGCGCGGGCGGTGGCGGGCCAGGTGTGTCAGCGCGAATTCCCCAGGAACCAACGAGGGCTGGTTCCGGGCTGGATACCTTTGCCGGGGTTTTTTTCCCCTCTGCCCGCCGACGTCTACCTCTGGCCGGCGCCGCGGACCTACACCGGACAAGACATGGTGGAAATCCACACCCTCGGCTGTCCGCCGCTGGTGGATTTGCTGGTGGCCCAGTGCCTGAGCGCCGGCGCCCGCGCTGCCGCACCCGGCGAATTCACCTTGCGCGCTTTTCTGGCCGGCAAGCTGGACCTGACGCGGGCCGAGGCGGTGCTGGCGGTCATCGACGCCGGCAGCCGCGACGAGCTGAAGCAGGCCCTGGGCCAGCTCGCGGGCGGCGTCGCCCGGCCCTTGCAGGAGCTGCGCGAGGACCTTTTGAACCTGCTGGCCGATGTGGAAGCCGGACTCGATTTCAGCGACGAAAACATCCAGTTCGTCGCCCAGGATGATTTGCTCAAGCGCATTACCCGCGGACTGGCCCTGGTCACGTTGCTGAAAAAGCAGCTGGAGCAGCGGTCGGTGGGCCAGCGGCGGGTTCGCGCCGTTCTGGTGGGCCGGCCCAATGCGGGCAAGAGCAGCCTGTTCAACGCCCTCGCCGGCCGCGACCAGGCCCTGGTCAGTCCGGCACCGGGGACGACGCGCGATTACCTCGTGCACCCTCTGGACGTGGACGGTGTGCCGCTTGACCTGATCGATACCGCCGGCCTGCACGACAGCATCCATAGCATCGAAAGCGCGGCCCAGGCCCTGGGCAAAGAACAGGCGGATCAGGGAGATTTGCTCCTGGTGTGTTGGGAAGCCGGCCAGCCGGCGGACCCGGCCCATCGCGATTTCCTTGGCCGCCCCAACGTGGTGCCGGTGGCGACCAAGTGCGACCTGGCCGCCGCCCCGGCCGGCTGGCTGGCCACCAGCGCCCGCACCCGGCAGGGCCTCGATGATCTCCGCCGGGTGCTGGCCGGGCGGGCCCGCGCCCTGTATCGTCCGGCCCTGGCCCCGAGTTGGAGCCGCTGCCGGCACCACGTCGAGATGTGCTGGAAAAACCTGCAAGCCGCCCACCACAGCGTGCTCTGCGAGGAACCGCCGGAAATCCTCGCCCTGGAGCTGCGCGGCGCCCTCGAAGAACTCGGCGCCCTGGTCGGCGCCGTCTACACCGACGATTTACTCGACCGAATCTTTAGCCGATTTTGCATAGGCAAGTGATCGACTTTCGTCGCTATAATAGAAAGCGGAGGTGAGGCATGATTCAAACCGTTGAAGCCGTCATCGATGAACAAGGCACAATACGATTGTTAGAGGCCGTTCAAATAAACGGCGCACGTCGGGCGCTGGTAACCATTTTGGAGGAGGAGCCTGGGAACTTGGCTCACGAGACCACGTTACTGAGCGAAGCGGCGCTGGCGGAAGACTGGAATCGACCGGAGGAGGACGCAGCGTGGTCCTACCTACAGCCGGGGAAGTAGTCCTCGTTCCTTTCCCGTTCTCCGATTTGTCGCAGACCAAAGTGCGGCCGGCGGTATGTCTGGCGGATGCGGCACGGGGCGATTGGATCCTGTGTCAGATTACCAGCAGCCCCTATGGGGACCCGCGGGCGGTCCCCCTGGGGAATGCGGATTTCGCAACCGGCGGCCTTGTGGTATCAAGTTTCGCAAGACCCGGAAAACTTTTTACCGCCAACTGCAAACTTCTCGTGCGGTCCGTCGGGAAGTTACAGAACGTTTCCCTGCAGCGCGTGCTGGATGCCGTCATCCATCTCTTTCGCCCGATTGCCGGTCCATAACATGGCCAAAACCCTCACCCTGGGCCTGATCCAGATGCGCTGCGATCCGGACCCGGCGGCCAATCTGGACAAAGCCTTGACCCGTATCCGCCAGGCCGCCCGCGCCGGGGCGAACGTAATCTGCTTGCAGGAATTATTCCGCTCGCTGTACTTTTGCCAGCGCGTCGATATCCAGCAGTTCGACCTGGCCGAGCCCATTCCCGGACCGACCACCGAGCGGCTGGGGCAGTCGGCCAGGGAACTCGGCTGCGTGGTGGTGGCGTCCTTGTTCGAGCGCCGGGCCGAGGGCATCTATCACAATACCGCCGCCGTCTTCGACGCCGACGGCAGTCTGGCCGGCATCTACCGCAAGATGCACATTCCCGACGATCCGCTGTACTTCGAGAAATATTATTTTACGCCGGGGGACCTGGGCTTTCGCGCCTTCGACACGCGCTATGGTCGGATGGGCGTCCTGGTGTGCTGGGACCAGTGGTTTCCCGAGGCGGCCCGCTTGACGGCTTTGCAAGGGGCTCAGGTATTGCTCTATCCGACGGCCATCGGCTGGCACCCGCGCGAGAAGGCCGCCTTCGGCGCCGCCCAGCATCAAGCCTGGGAATTAAGCCAGCGCGCCCATGCCGTTGCCAACGGCGTCTTTGTCGCGGCGGCCAACCGCGTCGGCCATGAAGGACCGGCTGACGCCGGCCTCGATTTCTGGGGCGCCTCCTTCGTCGCCGATCCTTTTGGCACCGTGCTCAAGCGGGCTTCGCACACCGACGAGGAAATCGTCGTCGTTGATTGCGACCTGGCCCGCCTGGAAGACGTTCGCCGTAACTGGCCGTTCCTGCGCGATCGCCGCATCGACGCGTACGGCGATTTGACCAAGCGATTTCTGGAATCTAAGAAAGCGCCGTAACCTTTTCCACGCGAGCTGCCGTGGGACCCCTTACAGACGCAGGACATACTTCTCCTCGACAACCGCGACGCCCCATTGGCGTCCGGGCTTTTCCTCGACCTTTTCGAAACCGACCAGGCGATAGAGCCGGGCCGCCGCCGTCAAGGCCCTGACGGTCCACAGGAAGACCGATTCATATCCCTGGTCCTTGCAAAACGCGACCGCTTCCTGCAGCAGCCTCTTGCCCAATCCCATCCCCCTGGCGCACGGGTCCACCAGGTACCAGCGCAGTTGCGCCTCGTTGGGAGAAATGCCGACAATGGCGATACAGCCGACGATGCGGTCGTCGCGCTGGGCGATCCACAGCCGATCGTGGTCGGTCCGCGCGCGGACGAACTCCCCCAGGGGACCGGCGACGTAGGCTTCAAACGTCGGGTCGAAGCCGTATTCCCGGGCGTAGACCGTGCCGTGGAGGTGGACGATGGTCCCCAGATCGCCCGGCAGGAGGTCATGCCGGAGGGTGACATCAGGCGGCAGGTGGGAAGTTAGAACTTGGGGGGAATTCATCGCCGAGCATCTTCCATTCCCTTGGCCGTTGCGAGGTGGCCAGTTAATTCGGACCGTCGCCAAACAACACATAACAGAGCGTCGGCAATCTTCTCTCGGCCATTCACCGTTAGGGCAAACCGAGTTTGCGCTTTGCCTCCGCCAATGACATCGAGGGTTTCTTACCTTCCGCACGCTTCGCTTTGCGAAGCGCCATGAGGTCCTCGGCATCTGCCAGCCGCTCTCGCAGCGCCAGGAATTCCTCATAAGGAAGCACGACGAATTCCTTTTTCCCGTTCTTTACCAGGATTTCGGGGTGCAGTTTCAACATGGTTTCTCCGGTCATTTGTAAGCCTCCCTCCGATGCAGAATGCGATAAACTACCACCGTTGATCCTTCCACTTCGAACAATACCCGATAATCGCCTGCCCGCAAACGGTATTCCGGCGTGAAATCGGTGAGGCGTTTCACATCGCCGGCCAGATCGTTCCGCGTTCCTCGATCTTTGTGAGAATGCGGCGCTGGGCTGACGTGGGAAGAACTTTCAAATCCTTGAAAGCGCGGGGCTTGATGTCGATGGGGTAGTTCACGCGTCGCCCCCCTCCTCGCCGCCCTCCGATATTTGATGTTTTGATGAAACCGTGTATTCCTTCATGATTCCTATTACGGCAATCCTTCGCGAAGCAGCCGGAACAGCAATTCTTCCAGCCGGCGCTCGCGTAGTTGCAGGTCCCAGGCGGGCAGCCAGGTCGTGCTGACCGGCGCCAGGCCGAAATCCTGGCGCAGGCGTTTGTCGAAATCCGGCATGTGGGCGGCGCCGTAGAAGATGGCGATCTTCTTCTTGCCGTTGTCCAATTCTTTCTTGAGGACTTTCAGGGCGGCCTGGTTGCGGTCTTTGATGAGGATGGTGTTCAGGGTCGGCCCGAGTCCGCCGGCCGGACCGTCCAGGTTTTCGAACTGCCGGGCCAGGAGGCGCTTGATCTTGCTCGCGGCCGTGGGATCGGTGAGGAGTGATTGCAGGTCCGGCAGGTCGTCCGCGGCGGCTTTTTTCTTCGGTTGCTGGTCCTGGAGGTTTTTTTGGCGCAGCAAATCGGCGACGATGCTCAGGGCCAAGCTCAGGCCGTCGTCGCCGCGCTTCTTGATGGCGGCGGCCATTTCCGCCGGCGACAGGTCGGCGTGCACGAAATTCTTCTTCGCGTAATCGACGTGCTCCAGTTGCGAATGCAAATCGAGCGCCAGCGTCATGATCTTCTGAACCAAGGCCAGCGGATTGTCGCCGCGGGCCCCCTTGACCGGCTTGGTCCCGGGCGGCCCCACCAACTCGTAGAGCAGCGCGTCGTACTGGGTAAAATACTTGTTGAGTCTTTGATAATAGGACTTTTCGCCAATGTGCACGACGCTGACGAGATCGACGACCAGGTCGCCTTTGCCGGACGCCGGGCGATAGCGGACGACGGCGGTTTCCAGGGCGCGGGGCTGGCCGTCGTCATCTGTGGTGATGCGGATGAACTTGGCGGGGGCGGGTTTCTCCCCTTGCGCTTGACCGGTGGGCGAATCGGCCCGCGCCGGGACGACAAAGGCCAGCAGCAAAAAGCAGCCCAGGACCACACGCGCTGTTCGAGACATGGCTTGACCTCGGCTAGGAAAGGGGAATGAACAACTTCGGCCGTGATACAATCCGTGAAATTGTTCGTGTTGTAAACCAGGATATTGTAGTGGAGAATTGGGAATACCCGCAAGTCACCAGCACCAAGTTATTGACTTGCGCCTACCAAAATCCGAAATTCCAAGAATAGGGGGGGTTGGCCCGGCCATTGGAGGTTTTGGTCGGCAAGCGCAGCAAGGCCATGGCCGGCTCGTTCTTATACAGGATGACCCTTGTAGCTGACCGGCTTGTATGCGGGATGCAAGCGTTTAGCCGCGTTGGGAAGGGAAACTGGAGAGGGTATCCTTGATTCCGAGGAATCACGGATACCCCCTCTTTCTCACGGCGGCTTTGCGTGCTGCGGCTAGCGGATTAACCGGCGATTGCCCGCTGGCGGCGACGGCGCCAGCTGTAGCCCATGAGGCCAGCGATGCCCATGCCAGCCATGACCAGGGTGCCCGGCTCGGGGACCACGGGGACGGCTTGCGTAAGCTCGCCGGCCACCGCTAGGCCGGCCAGGGTTCCTGCCGGCGCCGTACTCTTTTTGGCCAGGATCGCGCCGGTGGCGATGTCGAATTTATAGAAGTTAGCGTTGCTGGTGACGTCACCGCTGTAGAACGAGGTCCCGTCGGGAGCCAGGTTGAGCGCGAACCAGTTGTTGGACACGGACGGGTCGTCGTAAATTTGGATGACTGCACCGGCGGCGTTCAAGCGCAGGATGTTGCTGGTGTGCGCGACCAGAAGGCCGCCATCACCAAGAAGACGCAGCGCATACGAAACACCACCGACGTTGGCAAAATCAGCAAGCTGAGTGTTCGTGGAGACGTCGAACCGCCGGATTATGCCCCCTTCTGAGGTGTAGAACATGGTCTTCTGGTCGGCGGCCAGGTCGATCCAGTCGGAGCCGCGTGGACCCGTCGCCACGTTAAACGTGGCCAGATGCGTCCCTGCCGCATTGAACTTGTAGATGTCCCGATTACCGTCCGCCGTGCCGACGTAGAAGTTGCCGGCGGCATCAAACACGATGGACTCGGGGTCTTGGCCTCCCACCCCCGCGATAGCAGTGATGTTCACGAAGCCCCCGGCCTCCATGAGTGCTCCGGTCGCCTGGGCGAATCTGTAGACCTTGCCGGCGCTGAAGTGCGTGACGTAAAGGTTCCCCGCCGAGTCGAAGGCCATGCCGGTGGTAAAGCCTGAGGCACCAGTGTTCAGGGTTTCCAGCAACACGTGGCTGGAATTGTAATGTTTGACGGACCCGAGTCCCCCGTCGACGGCGGCGAAGACGTCGCCGCTGTTGAGCGGCAAGGCCTGGGCCTCGCGGGCGGTTGCCAAGCTGAAGAAGGCAGCGCTCAGCAGGGCCAAAAACGTTTTTCGGAAAGTGAACATCAGCAAACTCCCTTCACAGCGACCCAGGGCCTGACTTTTTGTCAGCCTCCTGGCATCGCCAATCGGGCACCGCCATCGCCATAACCGATCGCTCCGCTGCGAATCGGGCGATTTTCCACGTAAGTGATAGCTTTCGTCCTTTGAGCCCGTTCCAGGGTCGGGCAATCTGGACGCTCTCCAAAACACCTAACAACGTTGGAGTTCACGCTACAGCGTGCGGGCAGCCTGAAGGCTGTAGTCCAACGCGATCATCCAGGTTCGGTCGGGCAAATCCTCCACAGGTAAGGTCAGTTCAGTAAATCCGCGGACAGCTTCTGCCAGGCGGCGCGCTCCGCGTCAGGCAGGTCCTCTGCCCGCAAGCCGAGCTCGCCGGCCTTGCGCAGCGCCCGCGTGGCCGCCAACCGGTCGCGCATCATTTGGTGCGCCTGGGCCAGATGGAAGTAATGCGCGGGGGCTGCCGCCTGAAGGATCGCCAGCTCCAAATCTTTTTTTGCCAGTTCGGTCTGATTGTTCTTCAGCAAGATCACGGCGCGGGTATCCAACAGCTCGGGCGCCGGCCCGGCCCGGTCGATGGCGGCGTTGATGAGCGGCAGCGCCTCGTCGGGCTTGCCCTCGCGCATGGCCAGGGCGTAGGCCAGGTTGTTCAGGGCGACCGGGTTGCGCGGGTCCTGGGTCAGGATGCGGCGATAGACCTCCGCCGCCTGGTCCGGCCGGCCACAGTGCTCATGGAAGTCCGCCAACAGGGCCAACAGCATCAGCGACTGCGGGTGCTTGCTGACCGCCGCGGTCAAGGCGCGCTCGACGCGCTCTTGGTGCTGGGCCTTGCCCTGGCCGGTGCGCAGGACGATGAGGCTGACGCCGGCAACCTCCGCTGGCGGGCAAGTTTGCCAGGCCTGCTCGCACAGGTCGAGGGCTTCGCCCAGGCGGCTATGCCGGGCGAGGTGGCGGGCGAGCCAGAGAGCGCTGGCGGGCTGCTTGGACGTGGCCACATGCTGGCGATACATCGCCTCGGCCTGGGCGGCTTCACCGACATGGTCCAGCACGAGGGCGACTGCCAGTGCCGCGTCCTTTTGCTTCGCGTAAGTCGTGAGCAAGCTCACGGCCTCCTTCGCCTTGCCCGTCGCCTTGAGGAAGCGCGCCTGCAGCTCGACCGTCTCGAACGTCGGGGGGCCGAGCTTGGCCAACTTGTCGACCCAGGCACGGGCTTCCTCGACGTCGCCCTGGCTGAGCAGGCCGCGGACCAAGCGGGCCAGGTAGAGGGGGTTCTTGTCGTGCACGTTCAGCAAGGCCAAGAGTTGAGCCCGGGCCTGGGGCCAGTCTCCTTCCTCTTGATAAAGTCGGGCCAAGAGGAGCTGCACCTCGGGAGAGGCGGCTCGTTGCTGGAAACTCTCGAACAGGCGGATGGCATCGCGGCGATGTCCCGGCCGCGTCACCAGCACCACGGCCTTGGTCTGCTGGTCTTCAATCTTTTTGCCGTGCTCTTTCAGGTTTTGCTCGACGAGGGCAAGGGCTTCGTGGAACTGCCGGTAGTCGCCGGTGGCCGCCAGCGCGACCGCCAGGGATCGCCGTGCCCAGGCGATGGTGGCGGCTGGAGCCTTGGCCTTGGGATCCAGGAGCCGGCGCAGGCACGGCTGTGCCTGATCGGGCTTGCCGCTGCGCAAGTAGAAACTCGCCACGCTCCGTAGCACCAGCAGGTCGTCGGGCTTGGCTGCCAGGGCGGCGCGAAAACAGTCTCGAGCCTTTTCCATCTGGCCCAGCGCTTCGTGGCAGGGGGCCAGGGCCAACGCGGCCTGGTCCTTGGCCAGCCGGCGCTGCGCCTGGACCATCTCCGCCTCGGCCTTCTTTGGGTCCTGCGAAGCCAAGAAGAGGATCAGGGTCACCCAGGTCTCCGGGACGCCGTCCGCCAAGCGCAGGGCCTCGCGGAGGGCCTTTTCTGCCTCGAGCGGCTGTTTCGCCGACCAGCTCACGGCCCCCAGCCACAGGTGATCACGATAGTCTTTCGAGTCCGGTGGCACCGCCTGGCGGGCCAGGTCGAGGGCCTGTTTCGGCAACCACACGGCGTTGTGGCCGTCCGGAGCCGCCGGAAGCGGCGTGCCCAACACCGCGAGCTGGGCGGCCAGTCGGCTCAGGTCGCGCGAGGCCTGGATCGGCAGCTGGCGGAGCAAGGCGTGGGCTTCGGCATAGCGGCCCTGCTCGTACAACAGGTGCACGACGCGGCGGTAGACGGCAAGGCGGCTTTCGCCCCGCGCCAGCGCGGCCTGGTATTTCTCCAACGCCTTTTCTTTCTGGCGGTCCAACTCGTGGAAACCTGCTTCCAACAAGTGTACCCGGGACCACGATGGCCGGAGGGCGGCCGCCTTGGCCAGCCACTGCCGGGCTTCGCCCAGCCCATTCCGGTCGCCCTGCTGGACCCGCAAGAACCGACAGGCCGCTTCCCCATAGGCCGTCAGAGCGCCCCCTTCGCCCTCGATCCGTTTGAGATCGGCCAGCCACTGGCGTGCATCGGCATCGTCGCCCGCCTCGAGGGCGCGTTCCAACAGCCGGAACCGGACGGCGAGGTTATCAGCCTGGCGCTGGGCAACCTGCCGCCACAAGCGTTCGGCCGCCGCCGGGTTCGCGATCGCGACCTGGGCATCCGCGAGGGCGAGCAGCAGCTCATGTCTGTCCGTGTCGGGAAGGGCGCCCGCCGCGTTTTCCAGCTTCGCCAGCGACTTGGCAGCATGGGCCTGGCCGGCGCCGGCCCAGTAGCGCACCCGCGCCAACTCCCACTCCACGCGCCGCCCGATGCGCCGCTCGGCCTCGTCCAGGAGCGGCAAGATTCTCTCGGGCTTGCCTTGCCGCTCCGCCAGGCCGACCAGGAAGAGCCACGGGCTCAAGTCTTTGGGATTCCGGTCGCGCTCAACTTCGATGAGTCGGCGGGCTTCGTCGGGCCGGTCTTGCCCTGCCAGCAGCTCCGCCCAGAGCAACTGCGACTCGAGCGCCGGACGCTCCACCTGGCGCAGCTCGCGCGCGAGCCGTTCCACTTCCCCCCAGCGTTGCTCGTGGGGCGGCAACAGGCGGTTACGTCTGAGCAGCAACCAGGCCAGCTCGGTCCGCGCCGCCGGGACCTGCTTGGCCAGCTCCCGGTACTCCTCAACCGCCTCGTCCACCCTGCCCAGGGAGACGAGGGCAGTGGGCGTGCGCAAACGGGCTGGCAGCCACTGCGGGTCGGTGGCCAGGGCCTGGCGACAGGCCTTGAGCTCCAGGTCCGGATTCCACAGCCGTTGGTAGCACTCCGCGAGCAGGAAGTGGGCATGCTTTCGCAAATCAGGCGTCAGGGAGGTGCCGGCGCAGAGCCCTTCCAGGAGCAGGCGGGCCTCCCCCCAGGCCTGACGCTGCATCAAGATACGCGCCCGCAGGCAGCTGCCCGCCAGGGTTCGGCCGCCGTCCAGCAAGCGCTTCAAAACGTCGCCAGCCTGCTCGACCGAGCCCAGATCGACAAGCAGGTTGCCCAGCTCCCACAACTCGTGCGGCTGGCTTGGCAGATGCTTGAGACTGACTGCGGCGAACTGGAGCGCCTGCTGGCGCCGGCCCGCGCGCAGCTCCAGCCGCGCCAACCTCTGGTTCAGACGCGCGTCGTGCGGATGCCGTTTCACCCCCTGTTCCAGATAGCCGCGAGACTCGTCATAGCCGCGAGACTCGTCGGCCGGGTCGCGGGCCTCGGCCACGTCCGACGCGAACAGGAATACCTCGGCGTCGTGGGCGCCGAGTTTGTTAAGGGCGAAGTCGAGGTGTTTTGCGGCCTGGTCCCACGCGGCCCTCTGTTTGAAGTAGCGGGCCGCGGTCATCCGCGCTGGCAGCGAGCGCGGGTCGGCGTCGACCAGCTGTTCCATCACGTCGTCGGCCTTGCCGGGCGCTTGCAAGTCGGCGCGCAACAGAGCGGCGTATTCGACAGCCAGATCGACGCGCCGCGGCGCCAGCTCGAGCGCCTGCGCATAGCATTGTGCGGCCTGGGCAAACTGCCGCGCCCCGGTCTCACAACGCGCCAACAGCTGCAGCAAATCGACGTCGTGAGGCGCCTGCTCGCGCAGCGCCTCCAGGTGATCTTTCGCCTCGGCAAACCGGCCAAGCTTCAGGCCCAGCTCGGCGGCCTGCCGCCGAATCTCCCAGCGCTGCGCGTCCCGGCGGACCACCTGCTCCAGGAGGAGAAAGGCGTCCAAATGCTGCCGCGGCGTCTTGGCCAGGCGGTGAAGCAAGCAGGCGTAGCGGGCCAGGGCATCCGTGTCGGCCGGCACCAGTCCGAGGTAGTCGCGAAGGCAATCCGCCGCTTGCTGCGGGCGGCCTTCTTCCTCTTCCAGACTTGCCTGCTCGAGCAACAGACTGCTGTTGCGCTTGACCTGAAACCCGTGCAACCAGTAAAGCCCGGCCCCCAGCCCGATCGCACAAGCGGTCAGGATCAAGACAGCCTTGCCGTTCAAGGTTCGTCTCATGGTGTCCTCGAGGGCGTCGTGGCCCCCTTCTCTTCACCTAGCCGTTGCGGGAAGAGACCTTGTTGGACAGCGGGTAAGAAGGCCCGCAGGAAATCCGGGGTCGGGTCTTCCGCGACAGGCTCGTCGAGCCGCGGCAGCGTGTGCACCACATAGAGCTTGTACAGAACGCGGTGGAGCCCAAACTGGGCGCGCGGGTGGTCAGGCGCGAGCCAGGCGCCGGCGGCGGACCAACCCCACCACACGCGCCGCTGCACCGGAACGGCCCCATCGTGCTGGAACTTGGCCGTCCATAACGTGATGGGGGTCGGCAGCGCGTCTTTCAACGTTTGCCGCGCCTTCGCCGCCATTTGCACGTAACCGGCCCCCTGGAAGCAGATCTCCGGCGTATGCGCGGCTATCGGTCCCGGCCGGCCACAAACCAGCAACACCGACAACGCCCTCCCCGTCTTGCGATGGACGTAGCGGCGCATCGCATAGCCGGTCAGACCGGCACGAAGCACGGCTTGCTCGTCCAGTTCCTGCCCCTCGCCCTCCCACTCGC
>CAZFGM010000074.1:0-6137 GCA_964518515.1 uncultured Alcaligenaceae bacterium
GGCTGACGGCTGACGGCTGACGGCTGACGGCTGACGGCTGACGGCTGACGGCTGATTGCCCACCAGGAGCTGGGTATGCTTTTTCGCAATCGCGAGGATGCCGCTCGCCAGCTGGCCGACAAACTGACAGGACGCCCGTTCCGCGATCTTCTCGTCTTGGGGATTCCGCGGGGCGGCGTGGTCATCGGCGCCGTGCTCGCCCAGGACCTGAACGCCGATCTCGACGTCGTCCTGGCCCGCAAGCTCCGTGCGCCCGGCCAGCCCGAGCTGGCCGTCGGCGCCCTGTCCGAGGACGGCGAGGTCTATCTCAATCGCTATGCCGAGGATGTGCTCCGCCTGTCGAAAGAATACCTGGACCAGGAACGCGATTATCAGTTGGCGGAAATTGCCCGCCGCCAGAAGCTGTTTCGCGCCGCCCGGCCACAGGCCCCGATCCAGGGCCGCTCGATCCTGCTTACCGACGACGGCATCGCCACCGGCTCGACCATGAATGCCGCCCTGCACGTGGTGGCCGGGCAAAAGCCGCACGAGGTGGTGGTGGCCGTGCCGGTGGCCTCGCCCGACCGCCTGCGCCCCTTGCGCCGCCAGTGCGACGACCTCATCTGCCTGTACAGCCCGCGCGATTTCTACGCCATCGGCCAATTCTACGCCGATTTCTCCCAGATCGAGGATGAAGAAGTCCTGGCTCTGCTGCGCCCCTTCGCTCCCAAGGGGTCGGGGAAATAATTGCCAAATACCAATTGCCAATTGCCAATTGGAAATCCGGTCAATTGGCAATTGGCAATTCCTTTTACGCGGCCAGCGGCATCTTTTCCCGGCAGCCGCAGAAGAAATACGGTCCGCGGTGATTCAGGCGAACCACCAGCGGATAGCCGCACTTGGGACAGCGCGCGGTGCCGAGGTCGTCGAAACTATACTGCCGCCGACGGGCATCCGCGCTGTGCTGGTGACACGACGGCAAAAAGGCTATCGGATAGCGTCTGCCAGGGTGAGTGGAACGCGACATGAGATTCTCCAGAGGGCGAGGGGGACGTGTCCGGCTTGGGCGAGCGGAGGGTGCGTCCGCCCCCCGGTTAGGAAACGCGCGCAAGAGGATCGACGCTTCTTCCGGGACCTGCCCGGAAGAGATGGCCCCTTTCGGGGCAGATGAAAAATTGCCAATTGCCAATTACCAATTGCCAATTGCCAATTTTGGAAAGAGGTTTCAACCAGGTTTTTCCAATGGGCAATTGGTAATTGGCAATTTTTGATTATCCGTTTGCGACAACTTTTTGTCGCAAAAACGGCCTGAAGGGCCTATTCTTCTTTTTCCACACGAACGCACACGGAATTCAGCACGGGGTACTCCTCAAGGACCGCCTGGACGGTGCGGGACAGAAGCGATTTCAAATCGAGGCTGTCCAGGGCATCGCCCAAATCGGGGTTACCGCAAACCGTCGGGGCCGGAGCCAAAAGGTGGACGAAGAAGGTGCGCAGGATCATGATTCAACCTCCAAAAGGGATTGGGAAAAAGTCAGGAACCATCGGGTGTTGGACTCGCCGGCGGGTTGGGCGGGGACGGAGCGGCGCCCGTGGCCAACACCTGGGCGGCGTGGCGGCGCGCCTCGGGAAAGGGGGCCAGAACTTCCAGCAAGCGCCGCAGCGCTTGGACAAACTCCGGTTGCAGCCAGGGATTGGCCTCGGCCGCCGGCGGCACTTCGGGCGGCTTGACGGTGCTGGTCCAGCCGCGCGATCCGGGCCGCTCGCGGCCGGGGCCGTTTTCCAGCCACACCTTGGGCTCCTTTTCGAACACCTGCATTTCCGCCTTCAGCCGCGCCTGGGCATGGGCCTCGTTCACCTCCTGGGCGAACGTGACATACGGCGCGCGGGCCTTGGGCGCCTGGCCTTTTTTCAACCACTCGTCCAGGACCCCGACCGGAATGCCCATGGACTCGGCGGCCACGTGCGGATAGCCCCCGGAACGAATCGCGCTCAGCATGCGCTGGCGAACGGCCGGCGTCAGACGATTGGGTTTCTTGGACATGGCGGTTTGGTGAGTGGTGAGTGGTGAGTGGTGAATAGTGAGTGGTGAAGGGTGAGTGGTGAAAATCAAAAATTGCCAATTGCCAATTGCCAATTGCCAATTGCCAATTACCAATTGCCAATTGGAAAAAGGGGGGAAACTTTGGTTGCATCAGGTCACATTTTGAAATCGGCAATTGGTAATTGGCAATTGGCAATTTTTCATCTAACCGGAAAAGAGCCCTTCTGGTTTCTAAACAATCACCATTCACCCAACTTCCAACAAAGCCTGGGCCATGGGTCGCGGTAGGGGCGGTCCGACATATTCGAAACCGGCGGTCAAGCGCGTCGTGGCGTGGCGCAGGCGCGTGAGCCGGCGTTCCCGGCCGCGGGCCAGCGACGGGGCGCGGTGCATGCGCCAGTGCGGCGACCGCAGCCGCGCCTGGATCATGGCCGGATGCGTCGTGGTCGAAAGGGCGCGGTAGCCCAGACCGGCCCACAGCGAGGCCACGAAATCGCTGAGGGCGTTGCCGATGCCGGCGCCCTGGTAGTCGGGCAAGGTCACCGTGCGGTGCTCGCGCCGCGCGGGGGGTCCGCCGCCGACGAAGGGCAGCCAGGCGGAAAAGGCCACCGGCCGGTCCTGCCAGCTCGCCAGGAAACAGACGGCGCTTTTGGCCAGGCCGGTGTTCAGATAGTGATGCGGTGCGAACAACGGCCACGCCGATGCCGCGGCGCGAACGACGTCCAGGGTAATGGCTGGGCGTCGTCGAAGCCGCCTCCAGGTGAAGGTGTTGTCGGCGGGGCGGAAAACCCAGTCCGGGCCGAGCCACGGCTCGACGTCCTCGTGGCAAGTGACGGCGACGAACTGCTGGCCGCGCTGCCGCACCGTCTTGGCCAGGGCGGCGCTGCCGATCTGGGCCACCGTGCGATCGACGACGCTGGTGAACTCGTCGCAGACCACGGGTTTGGCGGGTGGCGCGGTGGCCAGGAGCAGCGCGAGAACGACGCGGAATTTCTGCCCCGTGGACAGGACGTGAAACGGCCTGAGCCACGCCGGCGGCGAGGCAAAGCCGACCGCCGACAGCAAGGCCACGACTTCCTTGATCGACATGGTTTCCGGAAAGGCATCGACGACCGTGCCGCGCGCGAGCAGCGGGGCCAGCTGGAGAGGAACGCCGCCGCCATCGACTTCGGCCAACTGGGGAAACAGCTTGCGGGCGATGGTCGATTTGCCGCAGCCCGACGGTCCGACGATCAGGCCGAGGTGCCAGGGCCGATCTTCCAGCGGCAGGTTCACATCCCACGCCAGCCGGCTGACCGGCTCGGCCGGCAGATCGAAGATCCCGCGAATTTGCGCCACGCGCGGGGAGTTCACAATCGGCGTTTCCACTTCGACGTGCAGTTTCATGGTCGAAATCCTGGGTAGAATACCCTGTTTAGCGCGGAGCCGAAGGCGACGGGGACACGCGGTCGCCTTCGGCTCCCCGCTAAACGGCAATCCCGTCAGGCAATCTTCGCCTGGCAGCGCAGTCCTTCATTTTGCAAGCGCTCGAGCAGAGCGAGCTGATCTTGCTCGCCTTCGCATTCGATCACGATGAGGTATTGTTCCGGCGGCAGCTCCGGCGGGGGCCGGTTCAGGTAGTCCAGGGTTTGGCGGCTGGCTTGTTCGAGGATGTCCCACAGGCTTTGCAGGGCGGCACAATCCGGCTCGGTGATGCGGCGCAGCTCCGCCAGGGTGTCGGCTTCGTAGCCGGCCAATTGCGCCAACGGATCGATGGCCAATAAGAGGGCACGCGCCTCGGCGTCCGTTACGTCCAGGACCTCGACCTCGACTTCTTGCTCGGGGTCCATGCTGGCGCGGAGATGGCCGTCGATGAGCTTGAGCCGGCCGTCGGGCAATTCGTAGGCCAGCAGGCTGCGGGCGAAGCCGATGTCGTCGTACAGGGCGGCCAGGGCGGCGCGTTGGGCCCCGGAGTGCACGCGCGGATTCAGCTCGTGCGCCACCAGGTCGCCGGCCCGCACGCGAACGTGGCGCACGATACGATTGCGTGGTTTCTTTCGCGGGTTCGTGGACATGGCGGCCCTCCTGAAAAATCCTCATCCCACCATCGGGCGTCGTGGCGCTCGCTCGGCGGTTTCGCGTGACCAAAATAAACCAGGGAGAAAAATATCTCTCCCGGACCCCCAGGGCTCGAAGACTCGCCCTGGGGCTTGTCGGATTACTTGGCGGGTGCGCCCGGATCGGGCAGAGGGCCGCGCGGCGGCGGCAGGGGTGCCGGAAGGGCGGCGATCAGCCGTTGCAGCAACTCCGGTACGCCGAATTTTTGCAACAGCGGACCCAAGCGGTGCACCAGGTCGGGCACCAGCTCCAGTTGCGGCGGCGGCCAGCTTGTGCTATCCGCCAGGGCGCCGATAAGGCCGCGATAAAAAACGCGGAACGTTTCCCACACGTGCAGGTTCTTGGCGCGGACGGCGTTGTCGCTCAGATCGGCACTGACCGGCAAGGAAGCGCCGGCATTGCTGCACGCGGCCTGGGTGAGCTGGGCGGCGACGTGCATGGCGAGAAGTTTTTCCATGGGATTCTCTTGGTGAGTGGTGAGTGGTTGGGAGAAGACGTTTGACCTCTGACTTCTGACTTCTGACCTCTGACCTCGGACCACTATTCCACTGGTCGGGCCAGGGCACGAATGATGGTGTAGCCTTGTGGCCCGGTTAGCGGCGGCATGTAGGGCTGACCGGGAATCGGCAGCGGCTGCAGCGGTTGGCCGGGGATCGGCAAGGGCTGTAGCGGTTGGCCGGGAAGGGGCAGTTGCTGGCGCGGGTCGCCGGGCACCGGCAGCAGCTGCCGGGGGTCGCCGGGAATCGGCAGCGGTTGTTGGGGCGCCGGTGGGCGGTTGTGCAAATCCTTCAGTTGTTGTTCCACGCGGACCCGCCACGGCAGCCAGGCGGTTCGTTGATTTGCCGCCTCGGTGTGTACCGGGAAAAGGCCGAAAATCAAAACCCCGAGCAGGACCAGCGGCAACACGCCCGTCGTCGGCCGCGATTTGTCCCCCATTTTCAACTGCAGCCGGCCCTTGAGGTAGTGAACGACCACCAGGCCGTTGGCGACCAGGGTGAAGACGGCGGCCGCGATCTTGCCCAGGGCTTCGTCCAGTGTCTGACCATCGGCCGGCGTCAGGATGCCCAGGAGGACCAATAGCGCCAACACCTGGGCAATTGTCGTGGACCAGAATTCGGTAGTTTGCCATCCGGGTTTCATGGGAACCTCTTGGGTGAGGGGCGAGGGACGAGGGGCGAGGGGTGAGAGGACAGAGGACAGAGGACAGAGGACAGAAGACAGAAGACAGAGGACGAGGGGTGAGGGTAAGAGGATTGGACCAATCCGCAGAAATCAGAGTCAGCGGTTGGGCGTGGGACAGGGTTTCAGGTGCAGGCGTTGCGGCCATTGCGGCACGGGCGGGGCGGCGGGAAGCGGCGGCGCGGACTGGCCGTGCTTGGCCAGGAAGGCGACGATGGCGGCATGGCGGACGTAGATGCCGCGGCCGCCCGGCTTGACCTCGTAGCCGTGCACGACGCCGATCAGGACGCGGGCCTCGACGTCGATCAGTCCGCCGCCGGACCGGCCGTGCCAGGGCTTCTCGACGGTGTAGGTCCAGTTGCCCGTGCTCACGAGCCAGGTGGCCGCTTTTTGCGTCACCGGCCAGGCCATGTTGTCGTAGCCGAGGCTGAGCAGTTTCTTGCCGGGGACATGGCCGGCGCGGGCGACGGGGACCGTAAAGAACGGGCCGTTGTCGATCTCGATCAGGCATAGATCGCGGTCATGATCGACGGCCAGGACCCGGGCCGGGGCCCGTTTCTTCTCGGCATAGGGCTGGGCCGGGCCGTCGATCTTGAGCGGGCGCTGGCGTTCGGCCTCGCTGGGCCGGCCGGCGGCGTCAAGGAACATGTGGCCGCAGCCGAGAATCCAGCTCTTGCCGTGCGTGCTGGCGATGATGGTGCCCGAGGCGCCGTGGCTTTTGATGCGCACCGTGGCCAGGGCCGGATCGAAACCATAGGCGGCCGGCAGAAGGCAGACGGCAGCCAGAAGTAGGGCGAAGATTCGGATGGGACGCATGAGGGGCCTCCGAAGAAGGGGG
>CAZFGM010000074.1:6237-16497 GCA_964518515.1 uncultured Alcaligenaceae bacterium
CCGAGAACGGCGGCGATGATCCACCACAGGATGCGGTGCTGGCCGTTAGCATTGGGAGCGTTGGACATGGGCTCGACTTTCAAAAAAGTATTGCCATTGCCAATTACCAATTGCCAATTGCCAATTGAAATCCGCGGAGGGGATTTCCCGGTCAATTGGCAATTGGCAATTGGCAATTGGCAATTGGCAATTCTTCTTTTTACAGGTTGTCCGAGGGCCAGGTGGGCGCCTGGCGATCCAGATAAGCCCGCTTGTAGTCAAAAGCGGTGCCGCGCCCAACGCGCTCAATGAACACCACAATGAACTTGGTGCCGTTCTTATCCGGGACCCACACATGGTCGGAAAGGTTGGTGGCCAGGGCGCCGGCGTAGTTGTCGCGAATATCCACGGAGGTTTCCACCTCCATGATGTGCGTCCAGACGGAGGCGGCCGTCAGTCCGGCGCGGTCGCCGGCCTCCATGCCGCCGCGCCAGTCCGGCTTGAGATTGCAGCGCACGCCGGCCACGTCCGGCGCCGCCGGCGGATTATTGCCGGCGCGATAAATGTCGCACGTGGTGTTTGGCGTCACAGGGAGGGCCATGACGTTCCTCAAATTCGAAATTCGAATATCGAAATCCGAAACAAATTCGAAATTCGAAATTCAAAAAGAAAACATTGAGGTTTCGGATTTTGCCATTCGGATTTCGGATTTTGTCAGTTGATGGCGTGTTTGCGGTAGGGACGTAACATGCGGGCCACGGCTTTGGGCATGTCGCCGTAGGGGGTGCGTGAGGTGGTGCCGGGGATGGATTCCTGGGCCAGGCCGGGATCGCGCTTGGTCTGCCAGAACAGGGCGGCCACCCACTGGGCGCAGGCTTCTTGCACGTCTTCCGGCACGGTGGCGTAGCCGGCAGTGTAAATGACGCGCCAGAAATTCAGGCCGCCGGTCCACAGGGGCAAGTCGTCGGCCAGGGCGGCCAGGCCAGGGGCGAGAATCAATTCGCCGCGATCAGTGTCCACGTCGTAGCCGGCCAACTCCTTCACATGGATCTTCAGCTCGGCGTCCACGTCCTTGGCGTCGAGGGCGCCCTGCACGGCCCGCAGGTCGGCCGAGGCACGCAGGTTGTAACTGGTGTCGGCGACCGTGGCGCTCCAGCCGTTGCCCAGGGCATTGACGGCGCTGGCGACGGCGGTGAGCGTGGCGTTGCCGGCCCAGGTCACGCTGGTGTCGGTGCTCGAAACCCCGGAGGCCACGCGCGTCAGGCTCAGGCCGGTGCTGGTGACGGCGACCGTCGCCCGCTGATTGGCCGACGACGTGTTCTTGATTCGCAGCACCGTCGTCGGCGCATACGCCACCCGAGCGATACTGATAAACGGGAATTGGCGGAGCAGCAGCCTTCCGTGGCCGTTGCCGTGATACAGCTCGTCGAACTGCTGGGTGTCGAACTCGCGGCCGCAGAATTTCTTGATGGCCTTGGAGCAGGCCGTCACCAGGGCGGCGAGAGTGGTGTCCTCGGCGGCGGTGGTGCTGAGGTTATTCAGGTTGTACTTGGCGCGGGCGGTGGTGATGAGGTCGGCCATGGCTTGGTGCGGGGTGAGGGGTGAGTGGTTGGGGGTCACATTGCCGGTCGGGAGACCTTCGGTCGGGGCCGCGGCGGGGTCAGAGACCCGCGCCGAACCCGGAACCCGGGTGGTGAGTGGTTGTCGATCATCAACAGGCCGGGAATTGTTTAGCGGGGAGCCGAAGGCGACCGCCTTGGGGGGAACGGGTCAGGCGGTCGAGGGTATTTTGCCGGGCGTTATTTTCCAGTTGAATTTGGGCGAGTTGTTTTTCTCGGTCGGTCATGGCCTGGCCGCAGCGCGGACAGGGCGGCATGTCGAACAGGGTGCCTTGCCAAGCGAAACGCAGGCCGCACGAGTGGCACAAGGCACGAAAGGAAGCATGAATTTCCATGGTGATTTGACGCCTGAAAGCACTCCCTTACGGTCGCGGCTCGGACGAAAAGAAGGGACCCGGCGGGGCGGGAGGAAACCCCGCCGGGCGGCGTCGCGACAGAGCAGGCGGGAACCCGGCCTCCCAGGAAACCGGGCTTGGTTTGCAGCTCGGCGAGCGGGGGTCCGAGCCGGAAGCGTCAGCGACGGTCTATTGCTCGTCGCTGACGCTTCCGGCTCGGACCCCGCGCGCCGGCCGACTAATCGACGATCGCGCTCGGCGGCGTGGCTTGCGGGTAGCGGCAGCCGTAGAGGTAGATCATGATGCCGTAGAAGTCGGCGTTGACGCCGGGACTGGCGACGGCCACCTTGAAGCAGTCAAAGGCGTTGGCCAGGTCCAGGTCGCTCGCTTCGACCTCGATGACGTGCACCGTGTTGGCGGTGGACAGGTTGAAGGTGTCGCTGGCGACGGCGGTTTTGGTCAAGGCATCGACGGTGAAGCCGGTGGATTGATACGTCCACTGGTTGGCAAACGCCAGGGCCTTGGCGCCGGTGCCGGCCACGTCCTTGGCCTGAGTGAGGGTGACGGCGGCGGTGCCGCCGGCCCAGGCCCCGGTCTGGAGGACGCAGGCCGCCCGGTCGTAATTCTTCAGCGACACGTAATCCGAATCGCCCGTGGCGCCGGTGTAGTTCTTCGGCTCGGAGCCGTACACGGCCTTGATGGTTTCAACGAACATCTGCCTATTCATGTGGAGGATCCTTATGTTGAAGGTTCAAAATTCGAAATTCGAATATCGAAATCCGAAACAAATTCAAAATCCGAAATGCAAAATTCGAAACGGTCAGGTTTGGGATTTGGGTCATTGGAATTTTGAATTTGTTTCGAATTTCGGATTTCGGATTTCGAATTTTCTCAGCTGCGGGTTTCGAGGGCCACGAAGCAGGATTGCGTATTCGAGCCTTTGAAGGGCGTGAGGGCCGTCGCCCACCACGGGGCGCCGTCGATGCGGAACAAAAAGCGGAAGGCCATCTCGTCGTAATCGAAGCGCAGGTGCATCGACTGAGCGCTGTCGATGGCGCCCTTGGAAATGGTGACGTACTGGCTGAGGTCGGCGAGAATGATGTCGCCGGTGGTGCCGAGGGTGGCGCACCATTCGACGGGCAGCACCGGCCGGCCGAGCAAGGTGGCGAACGGCTTGCCCGACAGTCCGCCGGGCGGCATGTAGGTGACGACGCCGCCCGAGCCGACCGCCAGGGTCATGGTGTACAGCTGCGCCTCGATGTCCTGGTTAATGAGCCAGACGGCGTTCTTGCGGCACGGAGCGAACAGGCGGGCCCACATTTTCACGACGTTCTCGGTCTTGACGGTGGCGGCGGCCTGGGCCGCTTCCTTGCTGACCGTGACCAGAGCCGGCGCGCTCATGATGCCCAGCGGCTTGCCGGCCCCCGTGCCGTTGACGATGGCGTCGCCGATGAGGAAATTGATTTCCTCGACCGCGGCGTTGGTCAGGTACTGGTCCAGGGCGATGGCCGAATCCGACAGCAGCTCGTCGGTGACGTAGCACAAGACGGCGATCTTGTGCAGGGTGAGCTGCAAGCGGGCGAAGGTCGGCTTGGACGAAGTGATCTGGGCGGCCTCGTCGAGCCAGTAGCCGCGAATGCCGCCCTTGCGGCTGCCGTCGGCCCGGCTCGACTCGGCATTGCGCGGAAAGGCGATCCCGCTCGACGACACCGTGTAGCTGTCGGTCATGCCGAGAATGGTGTCGGTGGCGTAGACGCGCTCGAAGATTTTTTCCGTGAACTCGGGCGGAATGAGAAAGCCGCCGTCGGACGACTGAAATTCGCCCATGCCGCTGATGGCCTTGGCTTGCAAGGCGAGCAGGCGTTCGTCGGGCCGCGAGCCGGGAATGCACGCCGACTTGACGCACTGGGCGAAGTCGCCGAAGGTGCGAAAGCCGGCGGCCGGATCGCCGCCGGCCAGCACGTGGGGGCTGGGTTTCTGCCGCACCTTCAGCCACTTGTCCAGGGCCTTCTCGACGGCGCCGCCGACATGCTCGGACACGGTTTGCTGAATGAGCGGCGTCAAAGGATCATCGGCCACGGGCTGGGCGATGCCCTGGGCGACGAGATGCTGGGCGTCGGGCTCGGACACGTCGAGGCGCTCGCCGGCGGAACGGCCAAGAAATTCTTTGGTCAGTTGAATGAACATGGTGGGATCCTTGGTGAGTGGTGAGTGGTACGTACTGTCTCCGGGAAGGCGCACGGGAGGTTTCTACTCGGCTTGTTGTGGGGCAGGTTTCCAAACCTGCCATTCTTGGCCGGCAGGTTTGGAAACCTGCCCCACGGCTGGAAAGAAATCAGGTTGAGTTGCACGTCCGCATGGTTGAAATCGCTGACAGGTGTTTTTTTGTATATTACACTTCGCCGCGCGCTTTTTGGAAGCTCAGTTGCACCGCTTTTTGCAAAATTTTTTCGAAATGTTTTCCTTCAAGCTGACGGACCACTGCGCGGCGGATTTCATCGAGTGCCGTGAAAGGAATTCCGGAGGGTGACTTGTCTGCCCGGCTGCGTAAAGGAAGCTCGCTCGGCGGTTTCGCGTCGAGAGAAACCCCCGCGGCAACTTTATCCAGACCCAAAATCGCCGCGATGTGCTCCGGCACCCCCTTCGACACCTGCTCGACCACCGCGTTGGGCTGGAGCGGCAAATAGCAGCAGGCGTATTCCGCCAACAGCCATTCCTCGATGACGTAGCGGACCCTGGCCAGCTCGGGATTTTTCTGGATTTCCTCCGCCGCCGGCGTGCGGACCTTGAGCGGAAAGAAGCCGATGCTCTTGCCGCGCAACAGGTCGGCCTGGACCAGCTGGAAAGCAGTATCGGGCAGCCATTCTTCTTGCGTCCAAGCGACGGGTCGCGGCGGATAGTGCGTCTTGGCTTTGACGCCGCGCAGCGCCCCTTCCTTCACCTTGCGCCGCCACAGCGACTTGCCCACCGGCGGCTGGTGATAGCAGTGGTTCAAGGTCACGATCGGGTTCAGCTGGAAGTGGGCATCGTCCATGCCGGCGGCGAGAACGATGTCGCCGAGGCGGTCGGGCGTCTCTTCGGTGATCCAGCTGACGTCGGCGCGCTCGCCGGGCTGCAATTCCGACAGGCCGCGCCCCAGCGACAGCCGGCGAAACGCGAAGGCGTCGTCCTTGGGCAGCGCCTTGAGGCGGGCGTCAAGGGCCCTGGCCTGCTTGTCTTTCATCGGCAGGCCGTGCGGACCTTCGGTGTCGTAGTAGGGTTTGAGGAAAGTCATGGGATCTCCGGAAAAAGAAGGGGATTTCAAGCCCGCAGGCGAGTCTTCGAGCCTGCGGGTTCCGGGCTTGCGGAGAAGGGATGTGTTAAGAACTCCTGGGCGGGGTCAGGCTGGCGAAGATTTTTTCGGCACGGTCGATGGCCTTCGCCACCGTCGTCGGCAGACCTTCAGGAAGAGATAGGTCGTCCTCGTAGTCCGCTTGATTGCGCCATTGACGAAGTTCGTCCAGGCGATCCGCATCGGCCCGCCGCTTTTTTGTGCGCAAATGGGCGCGAAGAGCCCCATGGTCATCTTGCCGTTGCCGCGCGTTGAACCAAAGATAATCGACGGCATAGTTGCGGGCGTAGCAATAGCCGCCGAAATAAGCCCGACTCAGGGCTGAGCGTCGCCAGGCTTCCGGATCCGGGGCGGTTGCAGCGGCAGCTTGCAAATGGCGGGCGAGTTCCACGTACGCTTTCCAATTAAACGGCATGGATACCCCGGGGCTTGCGGTAATCGGTGGTGATCAAAAGATGACCTGATACCTGATTCAACTCGTCATAAAATCGCGGCCGGAATTCATCGATCCGGTCGATGAGATCCGGGTCGAAAATCTGTTGGCGCAAGTACAGGGTCAGATAGCGATCGTTGATTTCCGGGTCCTTGTAAAGTTCCAGCGACAGTTCCACGTCCGGGCCGAAGAATTCGCGGACCGGAGCGGCGATTCCCGGCAACAGAGCCGCCAGGTCGGCATGGCGGCGGGCGTAGCCCAGGACTTCCGGACGGTTTGGAAGCAAAACGTTGGACTCGGCGAGTTGCTTCAGAAAAAAAGCCGGTCCCGGCTTGCGTTTCTTTTTTCGCCGATTCGCACGGGGTTTTCTGGTCTTGGACCGTTTCATGTTGGCTCTCCTTCATCAAGGATGGGTACTATACCCTCATGGCTCCGCATCCTGTTTCCTCCATCAATCTCGAGGATTCATCCTCAGTGTTGCAATTTTCTGAATCTTGGTCAAGCGGGCAAGGCCTTATTGCCCCCTTGCAACGGCCTTTCGCCCCACGGCACCGGCGGCAAACCGCGCGACGCCCGCACCTCATTGATGGTCCGTACGCCCATGCGCAGATCGGTCTTTTCCTGGCGCAGGACGAAGTCCTGGTTGGCCGGCGTCGGGTCGTCGGAGGCCACGAACAGCCGGCCGCTCGGATCGAAGCGCGGCACGAGCTGCTCGTTGAGCTTTTCGTCGCGGCGGCGCAGGCGTGGCACGATGGCCAGCGTCTTGTGCAAATGATCCGCGGCCTGCATGTTGGCCAGGTTCGTCTCGCCCGACAGAAACGGCACGGGCACGTGAAAGGCGTTGGCGATGTCTTCCTTGGTGGCCTTCATGTCGGCCAGGGCGGCCAGGTCGCCCATCGAGTGGGACAGGACATGGACCTTGAAGGCGGCCTCGGCAACGAGGGCCTGGCCCTGGCCGCCGCGGGCGAACTTCTGCTGCCAGGCCAGCTCGATCCGCTTGCGCTCATCCTCGCCGACGGTTTCGTCGGGCGTGATGAGCACGCTGGGCAGGCCGGTGTTGTCGTACAGGGCCCGCTTCATGGCGGCGTATTCACTCGACAGGGCGACCTGCTCGTAGCACGCCCGGAGCGGGCTCAGCCCCGACAGGTACGGATCGCGCGGATCGGGAAAGCGGAAATGGATGACGCGCTGGGGCGGGAACTTCTCCAAGCGGCCGCCGCGATATTCGTAAGCCTCGACCAGGTTGGCGCCGGCGGCGCCGCGCCGCGGCGTCACCAGGTGAGCCGGCAGAATCCAGATCGCCGACGGAATCCCCAGCGCCCGATCCACGTCGAGCAGCCAGTAGGCCGAGCCGTGCACTTCGAGATACAGCTCGGTCAATTCCCAGAGATCGAAGCTGTTATGCACCGGATTGACCTGGCGCAAGAGCGTCAGGAGCGGATGCTCGACGACCTCGGCGATGGCGGCGGCCTGGTGGGTGAAGGAGGCCAGGTGCGGTAGGGCGTGGAGGCGGGCCAGCGTGTCGGGTCCCAGGCCGCGCGTGCCGCACCGCGGCGGCGCCTGTTCCCGCCCGGTGGTGACATACAAGCGGGGCGGAAACGCGGCGCACACCGCGGCATTGATCGAGGCGCACGTCCAGGCCGTGTTCTTCAGCTCGCCGAGCAGTTCCCCGGCGGTGGGCGCCCGGTGCCGGCGATAAGCGTCCAGCGGCAGCACTGGCCGTGCGGGGTTACCAGCGACGCCGGCGCGGTTTTGCCAAACAGCCAGCGGGCGAGGCGATGGAAGAGGGATTTCATTGGTTTGGTGAGTGGTGAGTGGTGGTTTGGTGAGTGGTGAGTGGTGAGTGGTGAGTGGTAGGTTTTTGCTTGCGTTTAGCGTTCGGGTCAAACCCTGTTATCACAAAATCCACGAAACAGAAGGGAGGTTCATGATTTGTCTCCAATGCGGGAGGACGTCCACACCTGCATCGTAACAAAGGGGCTCAGGAAAATGCGATGTCAGTTGTGAGATTTTTTCGAGATATTTTTCTCCTGAATCAGTCCACACTTGCATCGTAATCAAACGGCGCCGCAAAATGCGATGTCAGTTGTAAGGTTTTTTAGATTTTTTGAGCCCGGCGGTTTCCGAGCTAAATCCAGAACGATGTTTGCTCTTTGCTTTTCAGTACGTGGATCAAGGAAGCAAAACCAATAGCGACGACAAAAACCAGTCCGCCCAGCATGGACAGTATGCCGTGAAGGACGCGGATCTCCAAGTTATAGGGGCTGCCGGGATGCCAGACATTTACACCGTTAAAACCACCCAAAAAGCCTGCTATCGCGCAGAGCACCAACAGAAAACGGACCATGGCATACCTCCATTTTTTGGAAGACTTTTACCGCCGCGCCCGGCTTGTGCTATCGCGGGGAGCGTCCTGCAGGATGCAAAAAATGAGTTTTCCTAGGGCCGTGGCGATGCGGTAAACGGTGTCGAACGTCGGATTGCTATTCTTTCCGGTTTCCAAGCGCGAGAGAGCCGCCTCGTCGATGCCGGTGCGCCGGGACAACTCCGCCAGCGTGACCTTTTGGCATTCCCGCTCTTTTTTCAGCAAGGCGGTCATTTGATGCAAAGCCAGCAGCTCTCCGAGCGGGATGAAATCCTTATGGCCCCCCTCGGCGAGCAGCCGCTGGGGCGCCGGCCTGTCGCGCTGGTAGCGCTGGCGGTCGGCGCGCAGCCGGGCGGTTTCCTCGGCGGTGCGCTGGGCCTGGCGATGCACGTGCTTGATCATGGTTTTTCAACTCCCTGGAGGAGGCACTTCGTAGGCGGTTACCGGTTTGATGGTCCGCGGATCATCTTGCACATGCTCCCAGACGACGATGATATTTGTCCGAGCCGGAAGCGTAAGCGACGGCCGAAGGCTTGGCGTGGCCGTCGCTTACGCTTCCGGCTCGGAACGCCGAAGTAGCTGGCCGGTCGAGTCGCTTGGGACCGTAGGGTTTCGCGGATTGCTCACCACGTCCCAGACCTCGTCTTGGGTGATGCCGTGCTCAACGACGATGTGGACATAATTGCCGTCGGCATCGTCCTCGAGGTCCCAGATAACCAGAGGCTCGAAAGGCTCGGCCACCCCCGCTCCCCTTTCCCTTTGGACGGCCAACTTGCCCCTTGACTTATATTACAAGATAGCCCCTGTGTCAATAGGATTCGGGCCGTGGGGCCCTGGCGAGCGGCGCGGCGTGAGCCCGCCGTGTCCGCAGCGACTGCCCACGCCATGAGTGGGCATTTCGGCGTGGCCGGCCCGCGCCGAACGCCGAGGAGACACGGCGGGCTCACGCCGCGCCGCTCGCCAACTCGTAATTACGGCAGCACCTTGGCCGAGGGGAAGGTATTGTTCGTCTCCTTGCGCTCGGCGATCAGGTTGGTGTCGTCCACGTAGGGGTTCAGCCAGATGACGCCGCTGGGGAGCGTGTGCGGGTTGGCCAGCGTGACGACGCGCGTCTCGCCGGCCTTCATGGGGCTCACCCAGGCGTAGCAGTCGAACTCGTGCTTGCCGCCCTTGTATTCGCCGCTGAAGACGGCGACGCGGAGCCGGCAGATTTTCGTTGTCGCCAGCGGGCCGATGTTCCGGACGGTGACTTGCACCTGGGTCTTGGTGCAGGTCGCGGCGGTGATGGTCAGGTCGGGCCGGTTAGCCCAGTTCTCGACGACCTTGGTGAAAGTGTTGTTGCTTTCATTGGCTTCGTGAACCTGGTTGGCCACATCCACGACAACGACCAGCTTGACGTTGGAAAGCAGTGCCGGAAACGGGCCGACCTTGACCCACTTGGTATGCTTGGCCGCCAGGGAATCGACCTGGACGCTTTTGCTGACGATCGCCGGGCGTCCAGCGACGCGATACAGCGGGTACACATAAACCCGCACCGGGAAGGATTTGCTTAGGGTGCAGCTGGTAATTCTACAGATCTTTCAAAAACACAGGGTTTTTAAACTATTCCGACCATCCAGGTAGATTAAAAATCCTGGGTTTTTCGACAAAGTGTAGAATTACCAGCTGCACCCATTTGCTTACATTATTTGTGGTGGCGTTGCGCACGGACACACGGGCGTAATAATCCTCCACCGTCACGTTGGTAATGTCCAGGTCGGGCAGCTTGGATACTTTGGTCAGATTTTTTTTCTTGCTCGCCGCGCCGGCCGGCGAAGGGACGGCCCGGCGGTCGTGTTCGGCCGCGAGGCTCAGGGCGGAAGTTAACATCACCATCAGGGCACAGAAAAGTCTGGTTCGCATAATAGGGTGTCCTGTTCCCGGAAGGGGAACCGTTGGAGGATGCTTTGCGCGTGCCCCCACATGGCCACGCGACACCCGACTTATCCACTTTTTCGGGCCCAGCGGACAGTCCGCCCTCCGTGGTGTTCCGCAAGAAACGGGCCCCCCTCCGGAACGCCACAGAGGGCGTTCCCTACAATCCCGCGCCTATGTCATGCACTCAGGGATGGCCGTTATGTTGTGGTCCACAACCTTTCCTGGCGAGGGTGTAGTCGCTCCAGCATCGTAAATTAAGCCGCGAAACGCTGGAAACCATG
>CAZFGM010000075.1:0-16439 GCA_964518515.1 uncultured Alcaligenaceae bacterium
GATGAGGTCCCTGCAACCCGCCGTGAACGGCGGGCCTACACCGCTGGCGCGGAAAACCCCCTGAAGGGGGCTCAGGGGGATGAGGTCCCTGCAACCCGCCGTGAACGGCGGGCCTACACCGCTGGCGCGGAAAACCCCTGAAGGGGGCACGACGGCCCAGGCGTCAGCCGTCGACTCGGTGCCTGGCTACCATCCCGAAGTTTGCTACAGTCTCTACGATTGTCAGCGCTGTCCTTGAACCATCTTATGGTCCCTTGGGCAAAGTCTGGTGCAGTTGGCGGATTTTCGTCTCGGCCTCTTGAAGACATTGGCGGGCGTCGGAGTCGCTGGGATGTTGCCCCAGGACTTTTCGAGCGGCTTCCATGGCGGGGCCATAAGCGCCGGCTTTTAATTCGGTCATGGCCCGTTGCCGCCAGACGTCGCTATTCTTGGGTTCTTGCCGCTCCCAGTCGGCGAGGATGTAGCGTGCCAAATCCCAATCGCTGCTGTAGCGGGCAATCTTGACCAGGTGGAGGGCCTCCTTGGGCCGGACCGGGCCCAAAGTTAAAAGTTGCCGCATGTGGACCATGCTTCGTCTGCGCATTTCGAGATCGGGTTTGGCCAGCTTGGTATGGCTGAGAAACCCTTCCACAAAAACGGCGTGAAAGAGAGCGGCGCGGCGGACGGGGGCCATGGCGGGCGTGCTGGCCGCCTTGACGAAGGCGGCCTCCGCTTGGGCCATGCGGCCCTCGCTGAAAAGAACCAGGGCGTGCACGTAGTGCAAGGTCCCTTCCGGGTGGGCCTGGACCGCCTGGGCCAGCTCGTTAATCAGGGGCTCGGCTTTGCCCGAGATAAGGTAGGCGGCCAGGGCGGGGTGGAGCCGGCCGAAGCTTTGCTTGATTGTGGGCGGAAAAACCAGGGCACGGCTGTAACCGAGCTCGCCAGGATGCCCCGCGGCGAAATTCTGGATCTGAAGGATCAGTTTTTGGCTCTGGGCCAGATACTTATCCAGGGGACCCAAATCCAGGGCCGTGACCTGGCCGACGTGATGGAGGATGTTCATGAGTTCCACCGCGGTTGCCACAACGGCGAATTCTTGGCTACCCATTTGCCCTTTGGCTTCTTTCAGGAGGGCCCGGGCCGCCGGCAGGTCGTCGCGCAGACTGTGGATGATGGCCCGCAAAATCTTAAAGGTCGGATCGTCCGGATACAAACTTTCGCCCACGCCAAGGCGCTGGCCCGCCTCCTCCAAGCGCCCCAGCAAGAGCAAGGTCAAGGTCAGCATGCTGTTGGCGCGATAATGAAACGGATCATGGTGCAGTGCCTTTTCGAAATGGACCACCGCCTCGGGCGAGGTCTGGGCCAACAGGCCCCGGGCAAAAGCGCGGTCCGCCGGCGACAGGTCTTTTTCCAGGGCCTGCCGCAAAAACCCTGCCGCTTTAGCGTTGTCCGCGGCCAGGGCGATATCCCCTTGTAAAAGAAAGACGGTCCCGGCGTGCGTGCCCAGGTCGGAACGTTTTCTCAGGGCCTCGATTTCCTTGAAAGCCGCCGGATCGTTCACCGCCAGGAAGGCCTTGACCTTGTTGACTTGGAGGCCCACGGAATCGGGAAACCCGGCCTGGCGCGCTTTTTCCAGGTTGGCCAGGGCGGACCGCCAAGCGCCGCGCTGGGAAGCGAGTTGGGCGGCCTGGTCGTAGGATTCGGCCAGAAGCCGGCGGGCTTTTTGCTCTTCCTCGTTGGCGCGGAGCTTTTCCGTTTCCGCCACGGCGAGCGAATCTTTCGCTTTCTTCTCTTCCTGAGAAGCGCGAACCTTTTCCGTTTCCGCCACGGCGAGCGAATCTTTCGCCTTCTTCTCCTCCCGAGAAGCGCGGTTTTTTTCCGTTTCCGCCACGGCGAGCGAATCTTTCGCCTTTTTCTCCTCCTGAGAAGCGCGGAATTTTTCCGTTTCCGCCACGGCGAGCAAATCTTTTGCTTTCCTCTCTTCCACGGTTGCGCGGGCGCTTTCGCGTTCGGCGCTGGCCAGGCCGAGACTGGTGCCGATGATGCCGATGATCAAGGTGAGAAACACGGCGGCCACGCCGCCGACCACGGCTGGATGGCGGCGCGTCCAGCTCCAGGCGCGTTCCCAGGCGCTCACCGGCCGGGCGTGGATGGGCACGCCCGTGCGAAAGCGTTCCAGGTCGTCGGCCAATTCCAGGGCGCTGGCGTAACGGCGGGCGGGGTTTTTGTGCAGGCATTTCAAACAGATGGTTTCCAGGTCCGCCGGCAATTTGGGCTGGAGCTGCCGCGGCGGCACCGGTTCCTGTTCGAGGACCAGGTAGATGGTCTCCAAAGGCGTGGCGGCGCGAAACGGCGGCCGGCCCGTGAGGCATTCATACAGGATCGCTCCCAGGGCATACACATCCGTCGCCGGACCGATGGCGCCGGTTTGGCTGCCGTGGGCCTGTTCGGGGGCCATGTAGCTCGGGGTGCCGACAATGGCGCCGCTGGCCGTCTGCTCGGCATCCACGGTCAGGGACTTGGCCAGGCCGAAGTCGGTGATCTTGGGAATAGCTGTCAGCAAACAGTTTTCAGCGGTCAGCATTGCGGGGTCGGTTCCCATTTTCTGGCTGACTGCTGACCGCTGATTGCTGAACGCTAGCAACACGTTGGCCGGCTTCAAATCGCGATGGATGATTTGCTGCTGATGGACGGCGTGCATGGTGCGGGCCAGCGTTTCCACCAGGGCGGCGTCCTGGTGGGCGGGCAGCGGCGTCCCCGCCAGGTGCTTGCTCAGGTCCACCCCCTCGACAAACTCCATGGCGAAGAACGGCATGCCGTCGTGCTCGCCGCAATCGTGGATTTGCACGATATTCGGGTGCTGCAAGCGGGCAATGGCCTCGGCCTCGCGGCGAAAGCGGTCCACCAGCTCCGTGCGGTACTGTCCGCCCGCGTGGATGGTCTTCAAGGCCACGATGCGGTTGAGGCTGAGCTGGCGCGCCTTGTAGACCATGCCCATGCCGCCGCCCCCGACGGCGGCGAGGATTTCGTAGCCGGGAATGGCCGGCCAGCCGCGCTGTCCGGCCGCGATAGCCGCCAGCGCCACGGTGGGCGGTGTTTCACCGACCGGCGGGAAACTGATGGTACTGCGAGGATCGGTGTCGGTATTCATGGAAGGAACCTCGATCAAATCTTTACCACGCGGCTTTGAGGCGCCGCCACAAGACGCCCCCCAGTAAAGCGGCTTTCTCCCAGCGGGTCAGCACCGGCCGGGTGTGCCAAACATTGTACCCCACGGCCTGGATTTTCAGAAGGATCGCCAGCCCGCCCCGGATGAACAACTCAATATCCGTGCGGACTTCGCAGGGCAACAGGTCCACCAGCGGCATCCCTTGATAAAAAAGGGTGCGAGCGCGTTCGACCTCAAAACGCATCAATTCGGCGAAGGCCGGCGTGAAGCGGCGCGCTTCCAAGTCGGCGTCGCCGTAGCCGAAGCGGCGGCGATCCTCGGCCGGCAGATAGACGCGGCCGATGGCGAAATCGCGGGCCACGTCTTGCCAGAAGTTGGCGAGCTGCAATCCCGTGCAGACACAATCCGCCAGGGCGGCCCGCCGCTCGTCGTAAGCTTCACACAAATACAAGACCAGGTGGCCCACCGGATTAGCGGAATAACGGCAGTAATCCAGGAGTTGGGCGTAGGTCTGGTAACGTGGGATGCGCTGGTCCTGCTCGAACGCCCGCAGCAGGTTCAGGAACGGCTCGGGCGGGATGCGAAAGCGGCGAATGGTGCGGGCCAGGGCGACCATGACGGGGTGGCTGGGCTGACCGTCGTAGCAGCGGAGAAGTTCGTCGTGCCACCAGCGTAAGAGGTCCGGAGCCTGTTCTCCGGTTTCATCGCCCAGGTCGTCCGCCCAGCGGCAATAGGCATAGACGGCGTGGAAATGAGGTAGCAGGCGGCGCGGCAAGAGAAGAGAAGCCACCGAGAAGTTTTCGTAATGCGTGCGGGCCAGCCGGCGGCAGTAGGCCTGGGCCCGCGACAGGCACCAGGGGGCCGTCAGGCACCCTGGACCCAGACCTAGTTCGTTAGAAAAAACCATTGTTCATGTAGTTGGAAACTGGAAAAGCCACCCTCAGGCCAGGACCAATTCCGAAACCGCCAGGGTGATTTCCTGGGAAGGTCCAACCTTTAAGGATACGCTTTGGCCGGGCAGGTAATCGGTCCGCGCCTGGTAGATTCCTGCCACCGGATCGGGCTGCTGATAAACCTCGACTTGTCGGTTCACCAGATTAATAATCCAGTAAAGGGTAATGCCGGCCAGGGCATAGAGCCGTTGTTTGGTCGTGCGATCGTAGGACAGGGAACTGTCGGCAACTTCCGCGAGGGCCAGGATATCGGCCGGTCCTGGGTGCCGCTCCAAGTAATCTTCGGGGATTCCTCGAACGATCGCCAGGTCCGGTTCCGGTTCCTGTACGACGGCTAAGGTGACCGGAAGCTGGCAATGCAGATGAAAGCCCCAATCCTCGACGGGGCGGAACTGGCGTTGCAGCCGTTTCAAGGATAGAGCATGGCGTGGCCCGTGCGACATAGGATCACCTCCGGCGTCGGCCCGGTCTTTACGGATCAAGATTCCATCGATCAATTCCAGAGGGTCTCCTTCGCGCAGGATGCCCAGGGCGATCATGCGGTGATACTGGTCCACGTTAAGCGGCAAAACTCTTGGCACCACGGCTTCTTCCAAAATGGACATGGCAAGATCTCAATCACCGGGTTCTGGTGTCCCTTAGTTTAGCAAAATCTTTTAGCTCTTGACAACTCAGGCATAATGTCTTAGTCTTTTATCAGACATTACGTCTGTGATTGGCGCAACCATGGCGCGAACTCCGCAAGACATTACCGATGCCGAGCTGGCGGTGCTGCAGGTGCTCTGGGACCAGGGGCCGGCCACCATTCGCCGGATCACCGAGGTTCTTTACCCCGAAGGCAAGACCGCCCAGTACGCGACGGTCCAAAAGCTCCTGGACCGGCTGGAAGGCAAGCGCTGTGTGGCGCGGGATCGCCGGCCGCCGGTGCACGTTTTTTCCCCCACGATAGAGCGCGACGAGCTGGTTGGCCGGCGCCTGCAAGCCCTGGCCGAGAAACTGTGTGGCGGCTCGTGGACCCCGCTGTTGACCCACCTCGTGCAGCATCAGCAACTCAGCCCGGAAGAACGACGGCAACTGCGGGCTTTGATCGACGAGTTTGACGGGCCGAGCAAAGGCCGGCGGAAATAGAGAGGGGGCCCAACGCCCGGTTTACGTTTAGCGTACGCCGAATCATTACAAAGGAGACGCCCACTTGCAAGCGATTCGGCGTGCGCAAAACGTAAACCGGGCGTCGGGCTCCCAAAGACTACCAAGGAGCCAAAGGTGACCACGCTGGTCCACGTTGGCCTGAGCAACGTCCTGATGGCGGCGGTGCTGGCGGTGTTGGCGGCGGTCGTCGGCCGTTGCTGGCGGCGGCCGGCGCTCAGCCATGCCCTCTGGCTGTTGGTCTTGGTCAAGCTCATCACCCCGCCGTTGGTAGTGGTACCGATGCCGTGGCCCGAACCGACGGAAGAAAAAGCCGCTGTCCCTGCTCATCCAAAGATTCCGCCGCCGGTCGAGCAACCGATACCTCCTGTTCCCCCGGTACCGGCCCTTGCGGAAAATCCCCTGCCGGAAAACATGCCGGATATTCCAGGGCGGTTTCCCGAACCTGGGAAAGTCGCCGAGGTTCCCCGGGTGGAAAAGGAATCGCCTCCGTTGGCCCCAGCGGAATTACCGGCCGGAGAAGTTCCGGTCTTGCCTCAGGGGATGAACGAACCTGACCAAGTTGCAATTTCCTCCTTTCCCTGGCCCTTGGTCCTGGGCGCCTTGTGGCTGACCGGCTCGCTGGTCTGGTTTAGCGTGGCGATGCGGCGGGTCGTGCAGTTTCATCGGCTCTTGCGGCACGGGCGGCGGGCCCCGGAGGAGTTGCAGGCTCAAACCCGCGCTTTGGCCGATCGCCTCAAGGTGGGCTGTCCCGAGCTATGGCTGGTACCTGGCACGGTTGCGCCCATGGTGTGGGGCCTGGGCCGCTGGCAGCGGCTGGTACTGCCGGAATGGCTCCTGGCCGCCTTGACTGAAGACAAGCGGGCCGGCCTGCTCGTGCATGAGTTGGCCCATCTCCGCCGCCGCGACCACTGGGTCCGCTGGCTGGAGCTGATCGTGCTTGGACTTTACTGGTGGTGCCCGCTGGTCTGGTGGGCGCGGCGGGAATTGCGCGAAGCGGAAGAGGAATGCTGTGACGCGTGGGTGCTCTGGGCGTTGCCGGGCAGCGCGCGCGCCTATGCCCACGCCCTGGTCGACACGGTGGATTTCTTGTCCGAAGCTCAGCCGGCCCTGCACCCGGTCGCCAGCGGGTTCGGTCCGGTGCACTTTTTGCGAAGGAGATTGACCATGATCTTGCGTGGACAGACGCCGCGGGCGCTGACCTGGGTCGGCGTGCTCGGCGTGGTGGCGGTGGCGGCGTTGTTGCTGCCGATGGTGCCGACCTGGGCGCAGCCGCCGGGATCCGGCGCGGAACAACAGGAGCCCAAGGGCCCGCCCCCCGGAAAGGGCCGCGAGGAGTTGGAAAAGCACAAACAGCGCCTCCAAAAAATGGCCGAGGAGATCGAGCGCGCCCGCGCGGACCTGGAGCGCAAAACCCAAGCCCTGCACGAGGAAATGCGCCGTCTCAAACAGGCCGAGGCTGAACACGCCAAGCATGGCCCCGGGCCCGGCGAAGGCCCCGGCCAGAAGCCGGGCGACAAGTTCAAGCCGTTCGGTCCCGGCCACGGACCACAGGACATCGACCGCCGTCTCCGGGACATCGAACACAAGCTGGACATGCTGCTGCACGCCGTGCAACAGTTGCACCAGCGGCCCTTCCCCATGCCCAAGGGCTTTGGCGGTCCTCCGGATCGTAAACCATTTGATCCGAAAAACCCTTTTGTTCCCAAAGGAAAGGATCGCCCCTTCGACCCGAAAGGACCCGCTCCGGGACCAGGTCAGTTCCACCCTGGCGCCGATCCGGCCCAGCCGGGATTTCCCGGCGGGTTCCCGCCTCCCGGTGGGCCCGGAAGGCCACCGAATCCTCTGGGGGGCCTCGACGCTTTTCCTCCCCCCGGAGGCCAGCCACCGCGAGATCGTGATAAATGAAGCTCGCTCGGCGGTTTCCCATCTTTCGACGGCCAGACGAAGCCAGGGAAATTTTCCCTGGCTTTGTTATTTTCCCCAGTCCCCCGGCGGATAACTTCCTCTCGGCGCGACCCGGATCGATGCGGTACAATCCGCCGCCTTGGCCGGATGCCAGGTCCTTGCGTCTCTTCCTTTCTTGATTGCCTGATCCGACCCATCGGCTGGAACAAGGAGGCCTGCCATGCGTTCCTATTTTCGCCCCGGACTTTTCCTGGTGGTGTTGGCGGTGATAGCCGGCTCCTGGGTGGTGGCGCAGCAAGGGAGTTCGCCGCCGCCCCCCGCCCCGCCGGCCGCGACTCCGCCCCCGGGTCCGTCGGCGGCGACCCCGCCGCCCGCGCCTGAAAATCCCAAGCCCGCACCGGCCACGGAAAGGAAACCGCCTCCCCCCGCTCCAGTTCCCCCGGCACCGGCGACGGGGGCCACGCCGCCTCCCACGGTCGAGCCGCGCGTGCCGCTGGCGTCGCCGTTTCCGCCGCCGCCCAAACCGCCGGCCAACGCCGTCGCCGCCACCGTCAACGGCCAGGCCATTCCCGAAACGGCCGTCTGGCGCGTCACCCTTTGTCAGGGCGATCGCGTCGGCGAGGTCCGCAAGGAAGTCCTCCCTATCCTCATCGATAACGCCCTGGTCGATCAATATCTGCTGGCCCTCAAGGTCAACGTGGACAAGAAAGAAGTGGACGACAACCTCCAGCGCCTAAAAAAAGAAGCCGCCGAGCAAAAGGAAGATTTCGACAAGCTCCTGAAAAGCTTGCACATGACCGAGGAAGAGCTGCGCCATCACCTGATCTGCACGCTGCGCTGGGACAAGTTCGAGATCCAGCAAAGCACCGACAAGGCCCTCAAGGAATTTTTCGACAAGAACCGGGCCATGTTCGACGGCAGCCGCATGCAGGTCCGGCACATTCTGGTCCCGCCGGACGACAAAGCCCCATCGCCGGCCGAGGCGGCCAAGGGAACCATCGCCGCCATCAAAAAGGAAATCGAAGAGCAGGCGGCCCAGGCACTGGCCAAGTTGCCGGCCCAGGCCGACAATCTGGCGCGCGAAAAGGAACGCCTCAAGACCCTGGAAATGGCCTTCGCCAAGGCCGCCGCCGAGAAATCGACCTGTCCCTCCAAGGAGCATGGCGGCGACATCGGCTGGATTCCCCGCCTGGGCGCCACCGTCGAGCCGTTCGCCCGCGCCGCCTTCGCCCTCCAGCCCGGCCAGATAAGCGACCCGGTGCTGACCGAGTTCGGCTGCCACCTCATCCTGGCGGTGAGCCACCAACCCGGCAAGGAAATGAAGTTCGACGAGATGAAGCCATTCGTGGCGCGCGTCTACTCCGCCCGCCTGCGCGAGGCGGTCATCACGCAGATGCGCCCCAGCGCCAAGATCACCGTCAATCCGCCGCCGAAGGATGGAGGATTAGATTAGAGGAGCATCCCAAGCAGTGACTTGTCCCTCCGCTTGCGGGAAGAAAGCTCGCTCGGCGGTTTCGCGTCGATAGCATCCCAAGCAATGACTTGTCCCTCCGCTTGCGGGAAGAAAGCTCGCTCGGCGTTTCGCGCCTATCCTGTATTCTCTATTCTCTAGTTAATTCAACTGCGGTCCCAGCTCGCGTAAACGACTGCGCAGATAGCGCGCCCGCGCGGAGTTGCGTTCCTCGCCGTCCAGCGGCGTTCCGACCAGCTTCTGCAAATGGGCCGGCTGTGTCTGAATGAAGAGCTGGTTGACCGTGGGAATGGTTATATCGGCCTCCAACAGGCCCAGGTTGATGCCCAGGCGGATGCTGGACAACAGGTCCATGGTCTCTTCCGAGGTCATCATGGTGGCGTTGCACAAGGTGCCGAAGGCGCGCGCGACCCGGTCGTGCAGGGCATGCCGGTTCTCGCGCGTCAGGGTCTGGCGGGCCTGGCGCTCGTAGGTGATGATCTGCGGAATGACCTCGCGAATTTCCGTGAGGATAGTGGTCTCGCTCTTGCCGAGGGTGACCTGGTTGGAAATCTGGTAGAAATCGCCGGAAGCGCGGCTGCCCTCGCCGTACAGACCGCGCACCGCCAGGTTGATCTTCTGCAGGGCGCGGAAAACCTTCTCGATCTGCTTGGTCAGGACCAGGGCCGGAAGGTGGAGCATGACGCTGGCGCGCATGCCGGTGCCGACGTTGGTCGGGCAGGCGGTCAGGTAGCCGAACTCCTCGCTGAAGGCGTAGGCGACTTTCTGTTCAATGGCGTCATCGAGGCGGTCGATGTCGGACCAGGTCTCGTCGAGGGCGAAGCCCGAGCGCATGACTTGCAAGCGCAGGTGATCTTCCTCGTTGACCATGACGGACATGGTTTCCTGGACGCCGAGGGCGACGCCGCGCGGCCCCTCCGAGTTGGCCAGCTCGCGGCTGATGAGCTGGCGCTCGACCAGGAATTGCCGGTCCAGGGGCGATAGCGTCGGCACCGTGAGGTAGGCGAGGGGTGGTTGCAGGTCCAGGCGGGGAAACTTGTCGCGCAGCGAGGCCTCGATTTCCGCCTTCTGGTGGGCGCTGGCCCGGTTGGAAAACGGAAAGGCGGCCAGGTTGCGCGCCAGGCGAATCCGGCTGGAGATGACGATGTCCGACTCCGGGCCGGTGCCGCGGAGCCATTCACCACAGGTATGAGTCAGGTTATCCAGATTCATCCGTGGCTTCCTTTAGCCGTAGCACGTCGCGAAGGCGAGCGGCCTCTTCATAGGCCTCGGTCTCGATCGCGGTGCGGAGTTGTTGACGCAATTGTACCAGTTCCCGCTGCAAGGCGGCGTTGGCGAGCCCGTGCCGTGGGACCTTGCCGATATGCCGGACCGAGCGATGAATCTTCTGCAACAGGGGTTCCAGGGCGTTCTGGAACACCTCATAATCGTGGGGACAACCCAGCCGGCCCTCGGCCTTGAACTCCATATACTTTATGCCGCACGCCGGGCAGGTCAATCGCGACAACTCGTCGGTCAACTGGCCGATGTGATGGCCGATAACCGACTGGAGCAGACCGGATAGGTTGACCTGATCACTTTTCAGCCAGTTGTGCTTTTCGGCGCAGTCCTGGCACAGGTGCACCTCCTTCTTGTGACCGTTGATGATGTCGGTCAGGTGCACAGTGGCAGGTTTGGTGCACGATTGGCACTTCACGATACAATCCTTTCCCTTCCTCGAACGCCATCCATCCGCAACCAAAATTCGAAATTCGAATATCGAAATCCGAAACAAATTCAAAATCCGAAATTCAAAATCCCAAACCAATCAGACCTTGGCCAAGGCGGCGATGCAACCTTGAAATCGCGATATCCCCACTCTTCCGAGTTTCGAATTTTTTATTTCGAATTTGTTTCGAATTTCGATATTCGAATTTCGAATTTATCCCCATTTATTCTTCAAGGTGTTTGATCTTGTCGCGCAAGCGGGCGGCTTCCTCATAGTCTTCCTTCGACACGGCCTGCTTGAGGCGATTGCGCAACTGCATGAGTTCCGAGTGGGCCTGCTTGCTCTGCGGCAGGCGTTTGGGCGCCTTGCCGCAATGCTTGGTTTCGCCATGGATGTTTTCCAACAAGGGCAAGAGGTCGTCGCGGAACTCCTGGTAATCGTGGGGGCAGCCGAGTCGGCCGGTGTTGCGGAACTCCACGAACTTCAGGCCGCACTCGGGGCATTCCTGCTGGCCTATCGGTCCTTCTTCCAGGCCCGCCTCGGCCAGGGCCGTCTTTGGACCTTTCTGCTGGGCCTCGTACAGGTACTTGTTGGCGCACTGCTCGCACAGGTGCAGTTCCTCGAACTGTTCGTCGCCGAGGATTTCGGTAATGTGCAAGGTGGCCTGGTTATGGCATTTTTGGCACTTCATCGCCGTCGCTTCCTGAACACGCCGGTTGCACGTCTGAGCGCCATTCTAACAGGGGAGCACAACCTGTCAAGCAAAGCAACCCCCGCCAGGCCCGCCACGGAAGAATGGGAGCACGACACGGTTTGTAGAAGTTTGGTTAGAATCACGAAATTCCAGGTCAATCATTCAACGGCTGCGAGCTGCGCAAATAGGCAAACAGATCGCGCACGTCCTGATCGCTCATCCGGTCCAGCAGGCCCTCCGGCATGAGCGATTGCGGAATGACGCGCATTTCCTCGATCTGGGCGCGCGGCACGGATAGGTCCTGGCCGTCGGCGCCGCGCAGGACCACCACGCGATTGTCTTGATCGACGAGAAAGCCGGTCAAGGCCCGGCCGTCGGCCGTCACGACCAGGTGGGTTTCGAAACCCTCGCGAATCTCGGCGCTGGGATTGACGATGTGCAGGAGCAGGTTGGCGGCGTCGTCGCGCTGGTAGGCGGTCAGGTCCGGGCCGATGAAGCCGCCGTGGTTGAACAGAGTATGGCACTTGGCGCAAGTTTCCTTGAATAACTTCTTTCCGGGGTAAGGAGAGCCTTTACCGTTGGCAACCACGTTGTGCAGGTGGGCGATTTGCTTTTGCATGGCGGCGGTGGTGGCCCCTTGCACTTTGCCCCAGTGCTTGGCCACCAGTTGGGCGATGCGGTCGTCTTTGTGCACGGTCAGCCGGCGAACCACGTCCAGAGGCAATTCCTTCTTGTCCACCTTGCCGGCGTCCACCGCGTCGAGCAATTGGCGGGCCCAGTCCTTGCGGCTGGCCAGGAGCGAATCGGCCACGCCGCGGACTTCGGCGGGCAGCTTGCCGTGCAGGGCCACAACCGCGGCGCCGATCTTCGCATCGGCGTAGGGTTGCAGCGCCGCCAGGGCGGCTTGCCGGACCGCGTCCTGTTTCGATTTCTCCACGATCGCCAGGAGAACGGGCACCGAGCGCGGTTGTTGGATTTGTCCCAGGATAGGCACCAGGGCCAGCCGCAGGTTTTTGTCGGCCTTGTCGTCGGCGACGAATTTCAAGGCCTCTTCCAGGGCGGCGGTTTCCCCCAGGCGCAGGCGCAAGGCCAGCGAGCCGCCGCCGCGCCGCGCCATTTCCTTCACCAGCTCGTCCGGCAAGTTAGCCAGGGAGCGGCCCGCAAACGCTTGCTCAAAACCCGCCAGCAGCCGCTGCACGTGTTCCTTCTCCGGAGCAGAGCGCAGCAGCTCGGCACAGGTCAGCAAGTTTTTCTGGCCGCCCGCCTGGGCATAGCGGCGCATGACGCGCTCGAGGATATGCTTGGCGACCAGCGGCAGCCGCCAGGTATCGGATTCTTCGAAGAGCCGGACCACGGCGTCGCGGTTCGACTCGGCCTTTGCCTCGATGGCCCACCACAAGAGCAAGGGCACGTGGATGTCGCTGGCGTCCTCGCCGTGGGCCAGGAGCCGGCGGACTATCGGCAAGCCGGCCTCGGCGCTCAGCCGGCGGGCGGTGCACGCCAGCTGGCTGCGGACCTCGACGTGACTTTCCCTGGCCGCCAGTTTTTCCAGTTTGGCGGCGATGCCTGCCGAGACCTGGTTCTTGTCGCCTAGAAGCCGCACGGTCCACAGGCGCACGTAGGGGTCGGCATGGTCGAGGGCGGCCAGGGCGGTAGCTTCATCTAGGCCGCCCGAAAGGTTCAAGGCCCACAGCGCTTCCAGGGCAAGTTGATCCGATTTTTCCCGCACCATTTTGGCCAGGAGCGGAATGACCGACTTGTCCTTGCGGTCGCCGATCAGGCGGAGGGCCGTTTGCCGGACCCAGCGATTCTCGGATGCGAGTTGTTTGATCAAGTCGGGAGTGGACAGTTTGCCGAGGTCCACCGGCTTGGCGAGCTTTGCATCTTTGGCGCGGAGACGGTAAATGCGCCCGGAATCGCGGTGAATGACACCGTCGAAATGCCGCAGATGGGCGATCTGGCTTTCATAGAGGTCGGCCACGTACAGGGCGCCGTCCGGGCCGAGCTTGATGTCCACCGGCCGGAACCACGGATCGCTGCTGGTGACCGGATGCTCGAAATCCTTGGTTTGGAAGGACGAGCCCTGAGGAAAGATATTGCTGGCGACGATGTGGCTTTGCAACGGGGCGACGCCGAAGAGCTTGCCGCGATGCCGGGGCGCCAGGGCGCCGTCGTCGTAAATGACGAACGTATGCGTGAAGCGCGGCACGTTGGGATGATTCATCATGGGGAAGTAGCCGAAAGCGTAGGGATTGGAGATGGGGCCGTGCTTGGAAAAGCCTTTTTGATAATAGCCGCCCTGGACGTAGTGGAAACCGCGGGTATTGCCGCCGTTGTGGCCGGAGAAGATGCGGCCCTTGCTGTCGATCTCGACGCCGAAGGCGTTGCCGCCGCCCTCGGCGAAAATCTCGTAACGCCGGGTTTCCGGATGATAGCGCCAGATAAGCTGGCCCATCGAGTGCACCGGCTTCTCTTTACCCGGGGGCTGACGCCCCCGACTCGCCTTGACGTTGCCGCTGACGGTACTGCCCTGGGCGGCGTACAGCCAGCCGTCCGGACCCCAGCGCAGGCTGTTAACCACCGAGTGCGTGTCCTCCAGGCCAAAGCCTTCGAGGTGAACTTCCGGATCGCCGTCGGGCACGTCGTCATTGTTTCTATCCGGATAAAAGAGCAGATACGGCGGATTGAGGACCCAGACGCCGCCGCGGCCGCGCGCCGATGCCGTGGTGATGCTCAGGCCCTCGACGAAAGTCGTGTGCTTGTCGTAGATGCCATCGCCGTCGGTGTCCTCGTGGATGGTAATCTTGTCCTGGCCGCGGAAATGGTTGGGCGGCGGCGGCGGCACCTTGTCATAAACCGAGCGCCAGTACTTGTCGCGGCTGAGAATCTTCAGCCCGGCAGGATTGGGATATTGCAGGTACTGTACGACCCACATGCGGCCGCGCTCGTCGAAGCCCAGCGACACGGGCTGGCGCACGGCCGGCTCGGACAAGACCTGGTCGAACACCAGGCCGTCGGCCACCTTGAAGCGCTTGGCCGCCTCGGCCGGCGACAGCGGCTTGTCACCCCGGTCGGCGAAAAAGCGGCGCGACACGGCGGCCGCATCCTCGACGCGGGAAAACACCGCATCCGTTTTTTCCGGCATTTCCTTGGCCCAGCTCGGATCATCGCCGGTGCGGAACTGCCAGGCGCCTTTGAGAGCGATGGCCTGAGTTTCGTTGGCCAGGATCGGAGCCGCTCCGCGAAAACCGCCCTTGCCGGGACTGTAAATACGAATGGCCAGGAGATTGAGCTCGCCGGCGCGGACGACCTTGGCGGGCACCGTGAAGCTGGCCGGCTGCTCGCTCAGGCCGTAAGTGTACAGCGGCGGAAACGAGCCCAGGCCGCCGACCTTGACGCCGTTGACATAGGCCTCGTGGCAGTTGTCGATCTTGTGCACGGTCAGTGAAAGATCGTCGCCCTTCCACGTCGCCGGCACCTTGACGTAGCAGCGATACCAGGCGATCCCGGTGTGCTTGGCGAACTTGCCGCCGGGAGCGTCGCCCCAGCTGCCGGGGACGTCAAGAAGGGTCCAACCCTCGGTTTTTCCCTGACTGGCGAGGGGAGCGATGAAACTGCAAAGGACTAAACCCAAAGGCCAGAATTTTGTTGTCATGGCGCAATTCGCATGGAGGGTGGAAAACCTTGGCGGATTAATAGTATATCACCGGCCAAGAGTAGAAGAAAACGAATTTGCCACGTGGGATGGATAAGTCTGCAAAAACACCTTTTGACAGGGGGTGGGTCTTTGCTTAATATTAAGTAGAACTTTTTTTAGTGGTGTAGCGATCATGAAAAAAATCAAACTGGACAAGGAACCTTCCGTCATTAAAAATTTTTTTCGGCATCTTTTTGTCGGGGTCAATGGGGTGGAACTGGAACTGGGAGGAAAGATATTCTGCCAGATAATTCCGGCTTTTTCTTTGTCGGCATCGGAACGAGAGGGTCTCCTGAAAAAAAGGTGGGAATTGATTCGCCTGGCGCAACAGCGCACGAAAAACATTCCCGCCAACGTGTTGGCTAAAAAAATTCGCCAAGCCATCCAACAAGTTCGCGGGAAGCGGGGATGATTACCGCCATCCTCGATACGAATGTCCTATTGCAAGCAGCTATTGGAAGGGCTCAAGGTGCGTCCTGCCGTGTCCTCCGGGCCAGCAAGGAAGGGAAATATACCTTGGTGTTTTCTCCCACGACCCTGGAAGAACTATTCGACGTTTTGATGGTCCCCCGATTGCGAAAACTCCATGGCTGGTCCGACGATCAAATCCTGGAATTCACAAGTTCTTTTTTCGTCGATGCCGCCATTTTTCCGGGCGAAAAAATCGTTTCTCCCAGTCTGACCCGCGACCCCAGTGATACCAAATTTCTGGCCTTGGCCGAGGAATCCAAGGCGAATTTCCTGGTTACCAAAGATCGCCGGCACCTGCTAGGTTTGAAACGGTATAACGAAACGTGGATTGTCAGCCCATCCCAGGTTTTGCGCGAGTTACAGAGAGGCCGAAAGTGACCGAAGTTACAGCAGCGGCACCCGCCGCTGTTCCATCTGCGTCCTGAGGTGGGCGAAATAGATCCGCATATCGACCTTGCCGCTGCCGCAGGAAGAGCAGCCGCCGGAGCCGCAGTCGGAACAGCCGCCGCCCTTGGCCCGGCCACAATCCGGTTTGCCGCAACCTCCGTGCGTTTCTTCCTCGGCATCTTTGCCAGGCAAAGCCAGATTTTCCAAGAGCAGGAATAGATCGTGGTCCTGGGCCAGGCGATCGGCCAGGGGGGCCAAATCCACCGTTTCGGCGCTCACATATTGCAAGACCGCTTTTTTGTCGTCCAGAAGGACTTCGACATCCAGGATTTCGAGCGGCAAATGCAACTCGCCGGCCAGACGCCGGCTATCTTCGAAAACCCGAAGGGCCAGAGCCGTCCCGCGGTCGGCGGCGGCGCGATCTTCCGCCGTGGCCCGGCGAAGGATTCGGCCGGCGGCGGCGCTGGCCAGCAGGCGGGCATGATTGGCCGTCGCCGGGCACAGGATGGCGCCCAACTCCAGCCCGCGCGGACTGTGCACCACCGCCGCTTCGCCACGACGCAACACCAGGTCCTTCGTCGCGGCAAACCGGCCAAAGGCGCCGTTCTTGCCGTAACTGACCAGGTACTCGATCACACGGGTCCGGCCTTCCCCCTTACCTGGTAGAGGAAGGACCGGCGGTTTGGCGCTCATACCAATCCCAGGGTTTCCCTCATGACCTGGTCATATGCTTCCTGCCCACGCTCGGTACTCAGGTCGAGGCGCATTTCGTTGATGACCTTGATGCTCAGGTTGCGGAACCAGTATTCCCAACAGTCGGCGCAGCTATTGTCGAAGATGCGTTGGCCCATTTTCT
>CAZFGM010000076.1:0-16336 GCA_964518515.1 uncultured Alcaligenaceae bacterium
GTTGCAAGCTATTCCAGGACTGGAAATCTCGAATTATTTGTAAACCGCATTGGGAGCCCCGGGACAAACGGCATCGTGCCATGCAAGCCATGCACAATGTTTTGCGTAAAAAGTGCAGGTCCTCCTGCAGAGAGCGTTTATCGAGACCCGAAACCTGGCGCTGCGGAAGGCCCAGCAGCAAATCCTGGATTTGGCGGATACCTTCGAAGTCATTCCGCCCCTATTACTTCACTGGGAAGAAAAGCACGGCGAATATCTCCGCGGCCTCCTGGCAAGGTACCAGCAGAAATACGAAGGCATCGCCTATGATTATCTCTCAATCCTGGAAATGAAAGATTCCGAGTTCGAGGAAGTTTTCGAATCCCGCGAAGCTTTTTAAGGTCACGCGTCATCGAAATGTGCCCGGAAATGCACTTTTTGTCGGGTATTTCCCGGGCTTTCGGATGGTTTGGTCTATTCCGTTTTTTAACCGTGATTGAAAGAACTTCAATGAACCCCTACCACCACTGGCTCGACCGCCGCGAATTCCTCGGCTCGATGGGCACCGGCCTGGGCAGCATCGCTCTGGCGTGGCTGCTGGCGAAGGACAACAAGGTTGCCGCTAACCCGCAAGCGGGGCTTCCTCATTTTGCGCCCAAGGCCCGGCGCGTCTTGCAAATCTTCTGCCCCGGAGCGGTCAGCCATCTCGATACCTTCGAGTACAAGCCCGAGCTGATTCGCCGGCACGGCCAGCCCATGCCGGGCGGCGAGCTCGTCACCTTCCAGGGCAGCAACGGCAACCTCATGGCCAGTCCGTGGGGCTGGTCGCGCCATGGCCAGTGCGGCAAGTGGATCTCGAATCTCCTGCCCTACCTGGCCACGTGCGTTGATGACATCGCCTTCCTCCACTCGCTTACGGCCCGCAGCAACACCCACGGACCGGCCATGCTGCAGATGAACTCGGGCTTCATCCTCGAAGGCTTTCCCGCCATGGGCGCCTGGACGACTTATGCCCTGGGGACGGAGAACCAGGACCTGCCGGCGTTCGTGGCCCTGCCCGATCCGCGGGGGATGCCGCCCTCGGGGCCGGCCAACTGGACCAACGGCTTTCTGCCCGCCGCCTACCAGGGCGTGTCTTTCAACGCCGATCGGCCGATCGCCAACCTGCGGTCGCCGCGCGGCAGCACGCCCGAGAGCGAGCGCGACCTGGCGGCGTTTCTCGAACGCCTCAACCAGGGCCACCAGGCGCGCAACCCCGGCCACAGCGACTTGCAGGCCCGCATTGCCGCCTACGAACTGGCCGCCCGCCTGCAGCTCAGCGCCCCCGAGGTGGCCGACCTGCGACGAGAAACCACCGCGACCCTGCGCTTCTACGGCGCCGACAGCGCCAACGCCATCAAGGCAGGCTATGCCCGCAACTGCATCCTGGCTCGCCGCCTGCTCGAGCGCGGCGTCCGCTTCGTCCAGCTTTACTGCGGCGCCCACGCCGCCCAGGTCGATGGCGATTTGAACTGGGACGCCCACAAGACGCTGCGGGCCGATTACGACCGCCATGGCCCGATTCTGGATCAACCCACCGCGGCCCTGCTCAAGGACCTGAAACGCCGCGGACTGCTGGCCGACACGCTGGTCCTGTGGACGACGGAGTTCGGCCGCATGCCGACGCACCAGCGCGGCAGCCAGGGCCGCGACCACAACCCGTTCGGCTTCACCGCCTGGATGGCCGGCGCTGGAGTGAAGGGCGGCATCAGCCACGGCGCCACCGACGACTTCGGCCACCGCGCCGCCGAAAACATCTCTACCATCTACGACTTCCACGCCACCGTCCTGCACTTGCTGGGCCTCGATCACGAGCGGCTCACCTATTACCACAACGGCATCCAGCGCCGCCTGACCGACGTGCACGGCCACGTGATCCGCGAGGTGCTTGCGTAAATCCTTGCTTGGCGGAAAATTGGCCACGCGTAGGATAATACAGCGTGGGGATTGGGATGGGACAACTATTCGACACCATTAGGAGCCAGCGCGTGAAGCGAACCCGGTTGATTCAAACCGAGAAATTATACTCCACGCGGGGAGAATTGAGGTATTTCATTTAGCCGGCGAGCTCGCTCGCCGTGGGCAGCTTTCAGTTCACGGCGAGCAAGCTCGCCGGCTAAATAAGGCATCAATCCTTACCGCTCGGGGTATACCGTAGCAGTGAATTGGTCATTCCCGTGGATGATCCGAGCGAACCTTGTTACGCGTCCGAAGCCGTGCGGTTCCTCAAAGAAGTCAAAGAACGCGCCGACCGCGGCGTAGGCCATGCCACCGCTGGTGCACTTGGGTTATGTTTTATGAACCTCTTCGATAAATATCGTCTCGGTTTCACTTACCCTGACTTCCTGGCCCGCTACGCCGACGACGGCCAGAAACAACGCTGGCGGCAAGTGCACGAACAAGTAGGTCTGACACCGGCCCAGCGCGAGCTGCTCCGTTCATTCCGCCGGTCGATGCCGGTTCTGTGCCTGGCGGGGGCCTGGTGCGGCGACTGCATCAATCAGTGCCCCATCTTCGAGCACTTCGCGGCCGCCGCGCCCGCAATCCAGGTCCGCTATCTCGATCGCGACGAACACGCCGATGCGCAGGGCGAATTGCAAATCAACGCCGGCAATCGCGTACCAGTCGTGGTCTTTTTCAGCGAGGACGGCCATGAAGTCGCCCGTTACGGCGAGCGCACCCTGAGCAAGTACCGGCAGATGATGCGCGCGAAAGCGGGTGCAAACTTCCCGACCGGCATCGTCGTCCCCGGCGATCCGCTCTTGTTCCAGGTCACGCAAGATTGGCTGAACGAATTCGAGCGCATACAGTGGTTGTTACAACTCTCGCCGCGTTTGCGGCAACTCCACGGGGATTGATCCAAGGAGCGGCGGGGATTATCCGGTTTATCCCCGCCGTCCGGAGATCAAACGGCGTGGATAAACCCCGCCGCTCGTTGGGCCGCGCGAAATATTACGAGGTGACCGTTGCAGGATTAGGGAATTCCGTTAGGATGCCAGGAAAGAAAAACTCTCTCCGGCTTTGTCCCGTGGGCCAAGGAGCCCCTCCATGATTCGCTTTATGTGTCCTCGGTGCAAGGCGGTCCTGGAACAGCCGGACAACGCCGCGGGCCAAAAGATGGCTTGCCCCGCGTGCAACCAACGCCTGCAAGTTCCCCTGCCTGCGGAAAATAAAACCGTGCTCGGCAGCGCGGTGGAAAACGCGCCCCCTCTTTCCGCTGCCGCTGGAAGTGCCGTGGTGGAGGCGGTTCCGGTAACCCCTGCTCCGGGGGGTGCGGAGTTGCCGGCGCCGGCGGCCGCCAGCGCCCGCGTGCAGATTCGCCTGGTCATGGGTCGGGAACACATCTTTTGGCCGTGTCCGTTGTGCCAGAACCAAGTGGATGTGCCGCAGGACCTGGGCCAGCTGGCGGTGCGCTGCCCGCACTGTGCTCGAAAAATTGAAGTGCCGTATCCTCAGGGGGCGCCGCCGCGGCGTGCGCCGCCGCCGCCAAGTGAGCGCCCTCCCCCCCCGCCGCCGCCGCCGCGGAGCCCAGCGCCTTACCCCCCCGACCCCCCCCTGAGTAGGGAGGTGGGCCGGTCGCGTTACGACGACGATTGGGACCGGCCGCCGCCGCGGCGGCGCTATGAGGACGACTATTATGGGCCGCCGCGGTATCGCCGGTCGGGCCAGAGCCCGGACCAGGCGGCCCGCGCCGCGGTGGCCGGCCTCATCTGTTCCATGATCAGCCTGGGCCTTTTGCTCGTCACGTTGTTCATCTGGGTGTTGGCGGCGGAACGACGGTCCACCGCCGAAAGTTTGCTGTGCTTGATGCTGATCGTGGTGGGGGCCAGTTTCGTCCTGGGCCTGTTGGGCACGATCTTCAGCAGCCGCGGCCTGTATCCGGAAAACGTGCACAACCGCGGCGCCGCCGTCGCCGGCCTGGTGTGCGGCATCATCGGCCTGGTCATCAGCAGCCTGGTCGGCTTCATTCTGCTGGTGGCCGTGATGTTCTGGTTGGATCGGCCCCGGCGTTTTTGAGTAGGGGGGTGTGTGAGAGCGCGGAGCGCAGAGCGCGAACACGTTTGACGGTCATTTCGCAAATATGGAAGCAACTAAGGTTCTCGGTATCTTTGCAAAAGAACCCCGCCCCGGCCGGGTGAAGACGCGGCTGGGTCACGAAACCACCCCACCGTGGGCGGCGGCCGTGGCCTCGGCGTTTCTCGAAGATACCCTGACGCGCCTGGCCGCCATGGCGGCCAAACGCATCCTCGTCTACGCGCCGGCGGAAGCGGGCACTTTTTTCCGCGGCTTGGCTGGCACCCATTATACCTTGGAGCCGCAGGAGGCCGGCGACCTGGGCCGGCGGATGGAAGCCTTTCTCCGCCGCCACATTCGCCAGAGCGCCCAGCGCCTGATACTGGTTGGGACCGACAGCCCGACGCTGCCGGTCGAGTTCGTGGACCAAGCTTTTGACCTCCTGGACCTGGCCGATGTGGTGCTGGGACCGGCGATGGACGGCGGTTATTATCTGCTCGGCTGCGGCCGGCGCGTGCCGCCGATTTTTTCCGGCATTTCCTGGGGCGCGGCCGGCGTGCTGCAAGAAACCCTCCTCCGGCTCGCGGATTCGTCCTGGCGGATAGCCCTTTTACCCCCCTGGTATGATGTGGACACGCTTGATGATTGGCGGGTGCTGGCCGGCCACGTGGCGGCCATGCGGCGGGCGGGGGTCGATCCGCAGGTGCCCGCCACGGAACGGCTGCTGCATCGCCTTCCCGGACAGGACACGGTATAATGGCGAAGCAAACAGGAGAAAGACCATGGCCAGTCCGTTTCCCGGCATGGACCCGTATCTGGAAAGTCACTGGGGGGATGTCCACGCCCGCGCCGTCATTTATGCAGCCGATCACTTGCAGCGCGTTCTGCCCAGGGATTTACGGGCCCGCGTTGAAGAACGTCTGGTGGTGGCCGGACTGGAGCGGCCGCGTCCGATTTATCCCGATGTCCGCGTCCTGGAAAGGTCAGGTAAATCGCGACGAATAGCCAACGGGCCTGTGGCGGTAGCGACGGCTGAACCGCTGGTCATCGAATTGCCGGACGAAGCCGAGACCCAAGCCTTCATCGAAATCCGCGAGCGGTCCTTGGATTCCCGGCTGGTAACGGTTATCGAAATGTTGAGCCCGTCGAACAAGACGCCGGGTCCCGGCCAGGAGCAGTACTTGCAGAAGCAGCACGAAGTGCTCGAGGCGGGGGTTAGCCTTGTCGAGATCGACCTGCTGCGTGAAGGGGATTGGATCCTGGCCCTGGCCCGCGACTGGATCGAGCCCGCCGTGCAAACTTGTTATGGCGTCGTCGTGCGCCGCGGTTGGCGGCGGACGCGGGCCGAGTACTATCCCATTGCGCTGCGGCAACAACTGCCCACGATCAAGGTGCCGTTGCGCCAGACCGACACCGACGTTCCCCTCGATTTACAGGCGCTGCTCGATCAGACCTACGAAAACGGCGGCTACGACGACATCGACTACACCGTCGATCCCCAGCCGCCGTTGCATGCCTCCGACGCGCGGTGGGTGGATCGCGTGCTTCGACACACCGGCTTGCGGGGACGCCGAAAAGCCCGTAAAAAAACATAAGCGTTCAGCGCGCGCCTGCATGCTCTGCCGGACATGGTCTGGCACATCCACTGGCAGGACGATCCCAAGGCGCCGGACCGCGGCGACCCCGTGGCGGTGATTTCTTACACGCATCTGGCCTGAAAAAAAATGGGCCGCCTGGGCCTGGAAGCCGGGCCGGAACCGGTCCGGTTTCCTTGACGGAGACTCGCCACCCAGCGCACGGTTTCCACACCAACGCGGACCCCCTATCAAATGCGTTGCAAAGCCGAGTAGGTAGAATTCGTAGAATTCATCTGCCTATGTCCCAAAAGGCAGAAATTCTGCATTTTTTTCTTTTTACCCCAGGTTCGGCCACGGGGCAAGAAATGAAATTAAATTGCTAGCCCCTCGCGGGGAATTGATCGGTACGGAGCGCAGTGTGCGTATAAGCCACGAACTGAAAAGGCATTACAACATCGCGCCGTACTGATCAATCGCAGTTGCGAAATTGATCGGTACGGGCGGGTAGACTGCTGCCCAGGACAAGAACGAACGTCGGCAGGGGGGTTACGCGGAAGTTGCGGCTTTTGCGTGCTCCTGGTTTGATCCTCAGGATTTGCTGAAGTTCCTTTCCAGGGTCCATTTCTCCTCCTAATCGTCCCAGGCCATGCGACCGGCATTCCGGGAATTCTGGAACCCCTGGGGTTCCGGGAAAAGCTGTTAAAGATAGGGCGTGTCGGCAGCCGACATAAAGGGACGGAGTACGAAATCGAGTTCCTCTCGGGTCATGGCCTCCGGGGGGACAGGTTCGATGTACACGGTGGAGATCCAGGCGCAGGTTAGCCGGCTAACCGGTGGTTGGGACGTTACCAGCCACTCTTGCCGCGGCCCCTGGGCCCTGTATACGGAGGAATCCTCGTGAATGCTGCGTTCTTGATGTTGGCGTCGGCCTGCCTGGGTGATGCGCCTGCAGCGCCCGCGGTCGCGCCTGCGAACCCCTGTAACGTTTGTTGCGACGACCACTGTCGTCCCCGCTGGTGTGATCGGATTCGCGACTGGTTCCACAGGCGCGACTGCTGCGATCATTGCCGGCCGGCGTGCCCGCAACCGTGTCGGCCGGTGTGCTGCCCGCAACACCACTGCCGGCCGGTGTGCTGCCCGCAACCCTGCCCGCAGCCGGTGTGCCACCAGCACCATTGCCGGCCGGTGCATTGCTGCCAACGGGCGTGCTGCAAGCCCTGCTGCCCGCCGCCGACCTGCTGCAAACCCTGCCCGCCCCCCTGCCGGCCGGTGTGCTGCCCGCAACAACACTGCCGGCCCGTGTGCCAGCCGTGCCCGCCGGTGCGCTGCTGCCACACCCGCTGCCACGACGCCTGCCACGATCACTGCGGCGGCTTCTTGGACCGCCTGCGTGGCCTGTTTCGTCGCCATGACTGCTGCGACCACTGCTACACCACCACCACCGTGAGGACGGGCGAAAACATCCCCGCCCCCAAGCCGATGCCCAAGGGCGGCGAGCCGCCGGCCCAGCAGCAGGGCGTCCGCATCATCACCCCGGCCCCGACCACGGTGCCCGCCACGGCCCCGAGCCTGGAAGCCGTTCCGCCGCCGGCTATCGTCCCCAGCGCTGGCCAAGAGAACCGCAATCCGTTCTAAGCCCGCCTGAGGAATCGTTGGCCAATCATCGACCCCGCGGTACGCTACGTGCCGCGGGGTTGTTTGTTGGCAAACTCCAAGTCTTCGAGTTGGAAGGCGCCACCCCGCCTCGAAATCCGCTAGCGCGAAATGCAACGCCAAACAAAAATTTCCTGGCATTTCGGCCGGGGCGCTGGTTTATTAAGGGACGCCAATAGGTCTGTTATTTCGGTTCTTTTTACCCTCAGGAGGAAACCTCATGGCCGACTGGAAAAAACTTGCCAAGGCCGCCCTGCTGGCCGACGGCCGCATCGACACCAAGGAAACCGCCATCATCAAGAAGGAATTCTTCGCCGACGCCAAGATCGACAAGTCCGAGCTGGACTTCCTCAACGATCTGCGCAAGTCGGCGCAGTCCACGGTCAAGGCCTTCACCGACCTGTTCCTGGAAGCGGTGCAAAACCACATGCTCGCCGACGGCGTCATCGACGACGACGAAGCCCGCTGGCTGCGCAAATCCATCTTCGCCGACCGCAAAGTGGATGCCGATGAAAAGAAACTGCTCGACAATCTGAAAAAGAAAGCCAAGAAAGTCGGCAAGGAGTTTGACAAACTGTACGAGGAATGCATGAAGGCGTGAAATGATTCAGGGACCTCCGGCTTGGCGTTTGGCGCTCGCGCGGTTTTTCCCGAACGCGAAACGCCAAGCCTTTGTTGTAGCCGCAACCTTTAGGTTGCGGCCCGCGGCCCCGCAGGCTGAAGCCTGCGGCTACGGGGGAATATCAAGGGACCGGCTGCTGTTGCGTCAGGCAATGCAGGGTGCCCAGGCCCCACACCAGGTCCAGCGCGTGAATGCCCACCACTTGCCGGCCGGGAAATAACTCGGCGAGTATCCCAAGGGCCTTGCGGTCATTGGCGTCGTTGAAAGTCGGCACCAGCACGCGATCGTTGGCGATGTAAAAATTAGCGTAACTGGCCGGCAGGCGCTGGCCGGCGTAAAACCGCGGCTCGGGCATGGGCAGCGGCACCACTTCCAAAACCTCGCCGTCCGGTCCGCGCCAAGCGCGCAAGCGCTCGAGGTTTTCCCGCAGGGGTTCGTAATTCGGATCGGCGGCGTTGGTTTCCTGGGCCGCCACGACGGTGGCCGGCCCCACGAACCGCGCCAGATCATCGACGTGGCCGTGCGTATCGTCGCCGGCGATCCCACGCCCCAGCCACACAACCTGGCGAATGCCCAGGTAATCGGCGAACAGTTTCTCCAGGTCGAGCCGCGTCCGTCCTGGATTGCGTGCCTGGATGGGGCTGAGCAGGCATTCTTGGGTGGTCATGAGCAGTCCCTGGCCGTTGACGTCGATGCTGCCGCCTTCCAGCACCACCTGGCGCCGGCCGATCCGCGGCGTCCACGCCGGCAAACCGAGGGCCCGGCGAATCTGCTCCGGCACCGCCGCGTCTTTGTGCCAGTCCGGATACTTGGCCCAGGCGTTGAAGCCCCAGGCGGTCAGACCCACCTTCCCTTCCGGCGAGGTAATAAAAAGAGGTCCATAATCGCGCGTCCACACCCGGTCGGTGGCAAAGGGATAGAAACAGACCTGCCGCAAATCCACGTCGGACCGCTCGAGCAGTCGGCGCACCTTTTGTTCTATCCGGCCATCGTTGACGAGGATGTGCACCCGCTCGGCCAGGTGCAGCTGGCGGACGATTTCCGTGTACACCCAGGGAATGGGGGCGAACTTGCCGGGCCAATCATCGCGGCGATGCGGCCAGGCGATCCAGGTGGCCGCGTGCGCTTCCCATTCCGCCGGCATGCGCCAGCCCGGGGGGGGCTTCCGTTCGACCTTCAAGGGTTTGCCTCGCGTGAAACGCAAAACGGGGCCCATCTTTTCAGGCGGAGGTTGTATACTCCACGCGGTGGGAAATGAGGCGTTTCATTTAGCCGGCGAGCTTGCTCGCCGCCGGGAGCATCCCCACGGCGAGCAAGCTCGCCGGCTAAATGAAAGGTATCAATCCTTCCCGCGCGCGGTATACAATAAATACTGGGACTTCTCGCTGATCTCCACGGCTACAACCAGAGAGTTCGGCGAGGAGTCTGTATTCCCGAGGGACATTGTAGGAGGCCGAGCAGTCATGGCCGAAAAAACCATACTCCTCATCGATGACGACGCCGACATCGTCGAGGCCATGCGCACGGTGCTGGAGGCCAAGGGTTACCGCGTCCTGTCGGCCGACGACGGCAACGCCGGCCTGGCCGCCGCCGAGCGCGCGGCCCCCAACCTCGTCATCGTGGACATGATGATGCCGAAAAGAAGCGGCTTTCTCGTCCTGGAAAAGCTCAAAAGCCGCAAAGAGCATGCCCCGCCCATCATCATGATCACCGCCAACGAAGGCAGCCGCCACCGCGCCTATGCCGAAATGCTCGGCGTGGACGAGTATCTGCGCAAGCCGTTCCCCATGGACAAGCTGGTGGAAACCGTGGGCCGGCTGTGCCCGCTGGAGAAACCGGCATAACTGGGGGCTTAAAAGCAGAAGAGCGGCTGACACCCTAGCCTCGTTGGCGAAACCGGTCATCGGGGAGGCGGTCCTCGATCGGCGGTTGGTCCGCCTCGCCGGTCACTTCCAGGAAGCGCGCTTCGAGCGAGGCCCCTTCATTGATGGAACGCGGCACCAGGCCGGTGGTCAGGAGCTTCTGCACGATTTCGCCGACCACCTCGTCCTGCTTGCGCGGCACGCGCGTCAGGTCCAGGTGGATGGTGTATTCGTTTTGCTCGGCATCCTGGCTCACGTTGGTCACCCCGGCCACGGTCAAGACGGCGCGCTTTTCTTCCGCGCTCATGTCGCGGGCAAAGGTCATGCGCACCTGCTTGCTGGCCCGGGTCAGGGCGCCGATTTCATTGCATTCGATCAGGCGGCCCCGGTCGATGATGGCCACGTGCGTGCAGATTTCCTGGATCTCGCGGAGGTTGTGCGAGCTGATAACGATGGTGCCGGTGCGGCGCAAGTCGCGGATGAGATGGCGAATGGACCGGGCGCTGACCGGGTCCAGCCCCGAAGTCGGTTCGTCGAGAATGATCACTTCCGGCACGCCGAGAAAGGCCTGGGCAATGCCCAGGCGCTTGGCCATGCCGTGCGACAGGACGCGGGGGTTTTTGCGGGCGACCTCGCCCAGGCCGACGATTTGCAGGGCTTGCAGGGCTTCGTCGCGGGCCTTATCGTACGGCAGGCCGATGAGCCGGCCGAAAAAGATCAATTGCTCCAGGATGGGCACGTTAGCCTGAAACAAGGCGTCCTGCGGTAGAATGGACAGCCGGCCGCGCAGCTCGGAGATCGCCTCGACATCGATGCCCAGCACCTCGATGCGGCCGCGCGTCGGCTTGAGAAAGCCCGCCGCCAGGGAAAATAGGGTCGTCTTGCCCGCGCCGTTGGGGCCTACCAGGCCAAAGATCGAGTTGAACGGTATGTCGAAGGTCACCCCATTCAGGGCCAGCAAGCGCCCGAAAGCCTTGGTCAAGTCGTGGATGCGAACGGCCGCCTCGCCGTTCGCGTATTCCTTTATGCCTGTCTGGTGGTCCATGGCGTCCCTCGCTTCGTGGCGAATCTTCCGCATCACAAATCGCGTTTTTGAAAATGGCGTAAGCCCAGCAACAAAAACAGGGCGGTAAACAAGAACATGCCTCCCGTGGCTCCCAGGAAAATCAGAGGATTGGGGTGTAGCAGCTTGTACTTGAGCGGCCAGGGCATGATGTAGCCGAGGTATTGCAAATTGTCATGGTACAGGGTGGCAATGGCCACGAAGAGGACCGGGAAAAAAGTAACCAGCTCGCAAATGACCAGGGAGACAAAGGGCGAGTCCATCGCCGCGGAAATCCACGAGCACAGGGCAATGTAAGGCAAAGCGAACAGGATCAGGGCCACGTAGCCCTGGAACAGCCACAGGGCCACTTCCCCCGCGGGATAGAAATCGGCCTTAAAGGCCAGGTACAAAAACAAGATGCCCAGCACAACCGCCAACACGACCATGGTAAACAGGGTGGTGCCGATGAACCGGCCCAGAAAGATATTGGCCCGCTCGGTGCGCAAGAGCTGGTAGCGCAGGCCCTTGTACTGGATATCGCCGGCCAGTTGATTGAACGAGCCCAGGCAAATCAAAAAAGGCATGGCGAACAGCAGCACCATCAGGATGGCCGACACCAGGGCCGGCCGCTTAACCACCAGAAACTGGGCCTGTTCCTCATCGCCGCCGGTAGCCCAGCGGGCCACCGGTTCGCCGATCAGCCGCGTCACCTCATCCACCACGTCTTTCTTTTGCACTTGGACCGGCGCCATTCCCGGGCGTGCTTCGCGGCGCTGTCGTTCATTAATACTCTTGTGCATCTCCTCGAGCGGGGTGATGAACGCCGCCCCGACGCCTAACCCCGCCAGCAACATCGCCAGCGTGAACAAGATACCCGTGCCGCCCCGAATGTTGTTCTTCGCGAAATACAAGGCGATCAGCTTGAGATGACTTCCCCGAATGGTGTAGGCTGCCACGGGCATTTCCCCTTTAGACACGGGGTGGAAAATTCTACTCCCCACCTGGACTTCGCTTTACTCCGAAGATAATTTTACGGGTTGGGGAAATCGTCCTTGAAGACCGTGTTCAGGAGAACCAGAGTAAGAACGGGATATATAAGCCCGAAGATGGCCATGAAGCCGAAATCTTTGGCCAAGGCAATTCTAAGCCCGACTTCCACCAACCCGACGATGCCATAAACCGATCCCAGGATTTTGCCCAGGAACTTTTTCTGCCCCAGGTAGCCAGCACCGGAAGCAAGCAATAGCCCGGTTTCAACCAAACTGAGAAGAATCATTAGGTAAATAATCCCCGCTTCAGGGATTTGCTCCATGGCTTTTTTGGCAACTTCCCCAAACAAGCCCAACATGAGGACCCAGCCCAAAATACTTAGCAACCCTAAACCGCCAAAAATGAAATTCAACACCGCAAGGGCCGTAAGTCCACCGGGGCGATGACCCGGGCCTGCACCTGGGTATGACATGACGTTTCCCTCTCTAAAGTGACGTTGTTGGAAAGGTTTCTCTAACCGGAAAGGATTATGGAAGAAGGACCCTTGCGGAGCAAGCAGAAAATTCCCCCTTTTTTGAAGAGGGGAGCCAAACCATCGAATGGTTGATTGAGACCCCTTCACGAGGCTGCCCAAAAACAAGTTCCCATTGATGTCCATTCTGGTTTTTCTTCCCCGCCATGCCATTGCATCGGCCGCCGATCCCTGCCATAGTGGGAGCCGAACTTGCCGCGGAGATTTCGCCATGTTGACGCCGGCCGAAGAACTGGGGTTGAGCGGCTTGAGCCTGGCCAGCCGGGTGCGCAAGGCGTTTTTCAAAATCCCCGAACCGCGCCTCGTCGAGCTGATGCAGCGCATCCACGACCTGGCCGCCCAGCGCCATCTCTGCTACCTGCGCGACGGCGTGCTGGAAACCGTCCGCGTGCTGCCCTGCCCCTTGACCGTGCTGCCCGATCAGCTCAGCTACCTGCATTACGTCACGCAGACGATCCAGAACGCCCTGAAGCGCCTGCCCGAGCTATACATGCAGGATTTCGGCGTCCGCGAGCTGCTGCGCATCTCGCCGGGCGAGGAGAAATGGCTGTGGGAATGCTGGGGGCCAAGCCAGCGCGAGACCAACCCGATGTTCAGCCGGCTCGACGCCATGATCGATTTCATCAGTCCGATGTGGAAGGACTCGCTCCGCTTCGTCGAGCCGAACCTGAGCGGCATTGGCGGGCTGCACCTGGTGCCGGCCGCCGAACACATCCTCGCCGAGGTCATCCTGCCCGAGCTGGAAAACCACGACGACCGCCTGCGCCTGGAAATCGGCCGGGACATCCGCGAGCTGTTGATGCAGGAAATCCTCGAGCACTTGCAGACCCTGGGCCGGCCGGCCCAGACCATCTGCTTTGTCGAGCCGAAGTACGCCGGCAGCGGGCCCGATGAGCAGGACGCCCTGGCCCGCTACTATCGTGACCGCCACGACCTGAAAATCCTGCACGCCGATCCCGCCGAGCTGACTCTCGATCGGGGCGAGGTGTGCTACAAGGGCGACGTGGTCGATGTGGCCTACCGCGATTACGCCGTGCTCGACCTGTTGACCCTGGAAAAGCAGGGCATCGACGTCGAGCCGATGCGCCTGTTATTCCGCCAGAACCGCATGATCTCCTCGATCGCCGCCGAGCTGGACCAAAAGAGCTGCTGGGAAATCTTGACCGACGCCCAATTCACGCAGCAATACTTCAACGCCGACGAACGGCAGGTCTTTCGCCGGCACATTCTGTGGACGCGGGTGCTCGCCGATCGGGCCACGTCGTTGCCCGGGGGCCAGTACGGCGGCCTGCTCGACTTCGCGCGCCGCGAACACGAGCATCTGGTGCTCAAGCCCAACCGCGCCTACGGCGGCGAGGGCGTGGTCATCGGCCATTTGCTCACGCGGGCCGACTGGGAGTCGGCCCTGGAAAAAGCCTTGCACGACAGCAAAGATCGTTGGGTAGTGCAGGAATTGGCCAGTATTCCGGTGAGCGAGTTTCCCGTGCTGGGCCCGGACGGCCGGGTGCATTTCGAGCCGTTCTACACGGTCATGGGCTTCGCCTCGACCAAGTACGGCCTGGCCATCCTGGGCCGGGCGTCGCAAAAGCAAGTGGTCAACGTCGCCCAGCGCGGCGGCCTGTGCGTGCTCATGACCGGCCGGCCGCCGAGCAAGCTGCTCGGACCGGGACCGGAGGGGAAATAGCTCTTCCTGGGGCATAGCCGCGCTTACGCCGACCGTGTTTTCGAGCGGTTGCTGGATTTCTTGGAACGAATTGACGCCTTGCGCGGAACCGGCCGATTATTCCTGCCTTGAAAGAGTTGACGGTCCCACTCTGGTTTACGGATGATCGCCTTTGATCAACCGAAAGAAATCCTCGCGAGCGATGTTCTCGCCGGTCAGGATAACGCAGATCGGCTCGGCCAGCTCCGCCAGGCGCCCTTGCACGAAGGGCAGAGTGATGGCGCTCGACGGCTCCACCGCCAGGGCGTGCGTGCGGAACAAGTCGCGCATCGCCAGGCGGATGTCCGCGTCTTGGACCAGTGAGATCGCCATCCCCTGGTCGGCAATCCGCTCTTGCACCTGGGGATGCGGCACTTCCAGGAGCAAGCCGTCGGCGATGGTGGGCGAGCGCTCGTGGTCGAAGCGCGCGTATTTCGGGTAGTTGTAAGGCTCGCAGCCGTACAACGTGACAGGTGCGGGGTGTTTCCGAAAATATTCCGTCAGGCCCATGAGCAGTCCGCCGCCGCCCACCGGGAACACCAGCGCGGGGCATTGGGGCAGCTCGCGCACTATCTCGCCGGCGATGTCCTGGTAGCCATCGGTCCATAGGGGGTCCAGGTGCGGGTGCACGAAATAGCCGTCGCGCTCCTGGGCGACCTGGTTGGCCCGGCGTAACAACTCGCTGCCGCCGCCGGCGATCTTGATCAGCTCGACGCCCAGGGCTTGAAGTTTCTCGTCCTTGGCCCGGGAAATGGTTTGCGGCACCACCCCCACCATGGCGAAGCCGAACGCCTTGGCCCCGACCGCGGCGCCCAGGGCCGTGTTGCCCATCGACGGCACCACCAGGGGTTTTTGGCGGCTTTCCTGGCTCAGGCGGCCCAAAAGATGAACCGCCCCGCGAATCTTGAAACACCCCGAAGGCGCCAGAAACTCGCACTTGGCATAAACCTGGCGCTGCGGGAAGAGATTGCTCAACCGGATCAGCGGCGTCGGCACAAGGGACAGCATGACTCTCTTTATAGCTGCCGACAAACGCCAAAGACACAAAAAAGTGCAGAACGGATTCCGGGAACTACAAAATTAATGAACCCGAAGAATCGTTTCGGTGATGAGAATATCCTCCTGCTTGAATTCCCGGAGGAGGAATTTTTTAACCTCAGCGACAAAGCCTGGGCTTCCCCGCGGACGAAAATCGAGAACGGTGATGATGACGACTTGATCGATAAACAACCTCTGGTTTCCTTGCCATATGCCCTTGAGGGGGAATTCGCGGCGGTGGGAAGTTAAACCCTGGAACCGCGTCATTAGCTTTTTTTCGACCGCGTCAAATTTTTCCCGCTCGATAGATCGGCCGTCATTATAGGTCAAGGGAAGATAAAAATCGTAACGGCGGGCCGGTCTAGGACTTGGCATGTTTTTTTTCCTGCGGGCCATTTTTAGGAGGGGAAATCATTTCGAAAGGGAGTTTTTTTCGGCGCAATAAGCGGAGCTGCTTTTCGCTAATCGCGTAAATGGGTTCGTGGCTTATTCGGGAAATTGGCCCAGAACTTACCAGTTCCCACCAAACGGTCCCCCAATGTTCCTGAGGAATGCGGATGAAAGGCATGACTTGTTTCCAATTTCCAGCAAACCAAGATAATAGACACCTTTACTTTAACCGGGATAAGCCCTCGAGTAAAGATATACCGTGAGGTCAAGCGTATCGTAGGCCGAAGGCAATAAAAAAAAACCGGAAGCCTTTCGGCTTCCGGTCCGGGTGCAGGTAAGCGGGGGGAAGCTTACCAGACCTTGAACACTTTGACGTTATTGCCTGGAACGGCGTCCACGCCGGTGACGGTTAAGCGGAACCAGGTGTTGACCCGGGGCTTGGCCGGGCCAACCACCTGATCGACGAACATCGACCCGCCCGGCGGCAAAGCGTTGACCAGGCCGCTCTTGATGGTGACCCAGGAGCCGCCCTGGAGGCGTTCGAGCCTGTAGGTGCGTCCGCCGAGGTAGCCGGCCGGCCCGAAGTTCCTGATTGAGCCGCGGACGCGCCAGACGGGGCCGGTCTTTTGCAAACCGAGGGTGAAGGCGGCCAGGTCGGCGCTGCCCGGGGCGCCGGCGGGGACCGTGAAGAGCTTGCCGTTGTTGGCCGGCACGGCGTCGGTGCCGGTGAGGATCATGCGGAACTTGGCGCCGGCGGGCGGCGGCACCGGGCCGAGCACCACCGCTTCGGGCACCAGGGCGTTCAGGGCCAGGGGGGGAATCAACCCGCTCTTGAGGGTCGTCCAGCCGGCGCCGTTCCAGCGTTCGAGTTTGTACGACCGGCCGGCGGCGTA
>CAZFGM010000077.1:0-16324 GCA_964518515.1 uncultured Alcaligenaceae bacterium
CTGGCGGCCGCCGCGAAGCGAAAAACCCGAAAGCATACGCTTATTTAAGGTCTAGTCAATGCCCCGTTTATGGCGAAACCCGCCAAGAACTCACCACTCCGTCAGAAATCATTGCCCGACAGTCTTCCCGCTCCACCACAGCACTTTAGCAAAAGGTGTACCAAGACTATGAATAGAGACGTATTTGTCACAACTCCAATAACTGCACGTGGAAACGTTGTATTAGCTTGTCTTCTGTTGGAAAAAAACGAAAAAGCGCTGTCGGATTATCCGACAGCACTGAAGGAAAATCCGACAGTTCAATCCCGGCCCGCGTGACCAGCCGGGCGAAGACCCGGATGTCGATGCTGGCGTTCAGGAAATGCACCGAGCCGTCCGCGAACACGACGTTAGCCCCGTCGGGGCGCGGGCCGCGCACTTCGCCGCGCTTGGTCCGCCGAGGCGAGGAATCGGGTTTCAGGCCATCAAGCCAAGAGAGAAATCGCATGGTTGGATCTCCTTTTCGAGAATGGCCTGCGTTACAATGGCGACGGCCCTTCCGGCGCGCAGACCGAGCGCCGGGGCGGTGCCGGGCCGGTGAGGGGCTTGCTTGGCCGTAAGGACCTCACCGGCCGCTTTGTTTCCAGGAGTCAGAAATCAGGGATCAGGAGTCAGGAAGAGGCAACTGATTCTTGATCCCTATTTCCAAGATCGTTGTCTTTCGAGCTTTCGCGAACATGGACAATGCGGTAAAGTAGCGTTGGTGATGCACCTCCCTCACGAGAATGATCCATGATCCTCATTGTCGAAGCCACTTACGAGAACGGCGTCTTGAAGCCGGCCCAGCCGCTGCCGTTCAAGGAACACGAGAGAGTGCGGGTCACCGTCGAAGCCCCCGCGGGCCAACAGGTTGCCGCCCTGGTCCGGTGTGATGACCCTGCGCTGATCGAATGGGCCGCGACGGACCCGGACCTCGCCTACCCCGAATCTCGGGAAACGCCATGACTTTTCTGGATCTCCCAGCAGCAAGCTCAGTGTTCTTGGATGCCAATACATTGGTTTACGCCCTGACCAATCACGCCAAGTATGGTCCGCCGTGCATTGCCCTGTTGGACCGCATCGCCCGCAACGAGTTGGCTGGGTTTACTTCGACTCACATGCTGAGCGAGGCAGCTCACCGCCTGATGACGCTGGAGGCGATTGCTCTTCAGAGTTGGCCTCAAGCCGGCATCGCTCTGCGGATGAGAAACCACCCCGCGGTTGTCCAGTGCTTGACCAGCTTTCGTCCCAGCATCGAGAGTATTCCAACGCAAGGAGTTCAACTTCTCATCGTGGATCCGGCGCACGTCTTGCAGGCCCTGGCCATCAGTCAGCAAACCGGCCTCCTGCACAATGACGCGTTGATTGTCGTGGTGATGCAACATTACGGCCTCACGAACATCGCCAGTGTGGACAGCGATTTCGACCGCGTGCCGGGAATCACGCGCTACGCCCCGGTCTGACCAGTCACCAGTCACCAGTCACCACTCACCACTCACCACTCACCACTCCGTCAGAAATCATTGCCCGACAGCTCTCCCCCGGCCCGCGTGACCAGCCGGGCGAAGACCCTGATGTCGATGCTGGCGTGCAGGAAACGGACCAAGCCGTCCGCGAACACGACGTTGGCTCCGCCGGGGTGGAAGCTGTAGACTTCCCGGTCATTGGTGCAATTGATGGCGCACTTGCCGTAAAAAGCTGTCCCGTCCTGGGTGGCGCCTCGGCACCACAACAAGTTTCGTGAGGCCCAGGGACCGCCGCTCACCCAGACGTTGGGGACCGGTTGGCTTCCGTGCCACTGTTGCGGCCGGCCCGCGCATTCGGCCATCATGATCGTGTTCGAGGTGCCGTCCTCGATGTCGCCCAGGCGCGTCGTCCGGTTGACATGGAAGACCCCCTCGTAATCCCCGTGGTCGGTAAGCGGGCCGCCGGGAGGATCAATCAGGCCAAGGAGTGCCAGTTTGGCGTCGACTTTACTCATGCCGGCATAGTCCCCGCAGGCGGCATAGCCGCTGAATAGCAAGGCCGGCGGCGGCGTCACGGTGACCAGCGAGCCGTCCTTAATCCGGTTCGCCGGCGCCGATGGGCATTGCCACATTGCCAACTGCGTTCTCACGGCCGGCTGGTTGGGCGGGTCGAACCAGGAGACGTCCCAGCGGTACTGACGGAAGACCGCGTCCTGTTCCAGGTACGGCAGGAAGTAGCTCCCAAGAGAGTGGTGCTTCAGGCCGGCGTATTGCGGGAAGCCGGCGCCCTGCGGGCCCACCGCCCCCGGGGGAAACTTGCCGTGCTGGCCATGGTAATTGTGCAAAGCCAGCCCGAGCTGCTTGAGGTTGTTGGTGCAGGCCATGCGGCTGGCGGCTTCGCGCACCTTCTGCACCGCCGGCAGCAGCAAGGCGATGAGCACGCCAATGATGGCGATCACCACCAGCAATTCGATCAGCGTCATGCCGCGCCTTCGCTTCGATTGAAAGAACCGGGGCATGGGCCCACCTCCTTTTTCACGTCCGCCGCTCAGTTACCAGCGGTCGAGACGGTTTCCTCGCCGGCGCGCGTGCTCAGGGCTTGGAGCGTTGGCAGCGGCGTGCTGTCGCTCAGGAAGCGCACGGAGCCGTCGGCGAAGGCGAAGTTGGCGCCGCCCGGATGGCCGCTGCCGAAGGCGCAGGCCCGATTCTCCACCGTGGAGAAATCTCCGCCGGGCGGTACCTGGTAGTTGATCGGCGCGGCGCTGTGGAGCGTGACGTTCCCAACGGCCCCCGCGTTGGCGACGTAACCCCACCTCCCCCACTGGGCCATGGAAGCTGATCCGGGCCAAACAATGTTGTGCTGGAGGTCATATTCCCGATCGCGATGGAAGCGCTCGCCGAAGAGGAGCGTGTTACTGGTGCCGTCGCTGATGTCCGCCAGGCGAACGCTGCTGTCAATGAAGAAGATGCCGTCGCGCGTCATGCGCGGAAAATTCGGCGGACCACCCGTATGAACCGAGCGCTTGCCGGCGCTGCCGCCATAACTGCTCATCCCATAGAACCCCCAGGCCCAAGGGGGAGTGAGCGCGTTCGCTGCTGTGAGTTCCGCCACGGGTTGCGGCAGCGGATCCGAAGGGCAGACCAGGATCTCGAGGACCTGGGCCTGGGTGGCATTTCTCCCCCCCGCGACGTTATTGCGGTTATCGTTGTAGTCCCACTTCTTGTACAGGTTGTCCTGTTCGAAGTCGGGGAGCATTTCGACCCACAAGGTGGTGCCCCTGGTCGGAATGCCAGCCACATTGACGGAAAGACGCGCCCCGATGGGAAACCGCTTCCTGGCGCCGTGGTAGCGGTGCGCCGCGATCCCCAGCTGCCTGAGATTGTTCAGGCACTGGGCCCGGCTGGCAGCCTCGCGCACCTTCTGTACCGCGGGCAGCAGCAAGGCGATGAGCACGCCGATGATGGCAATCACCACCAGCAATTCGATCAGCGTGAAGCCACGCCGCGTCTTTGAATAGGGGAGCCGAGGCATGGGCATTCCTCCTTTTCGCTCGCGTGTTTAAGAGAATTCTAACGTCCGGCCCTCACTTTGTTGTCCCAAAGGGTCGCGTCCCAAACCCTAACTTCCCCGTGGTGGGCGGAGCCGCTGGCCGAGGCGAGGCGACGGCCGTCGGGGCTGAAGGCCAGCCCGTAGATAATGCCGGCGTGGCCGCGCAGCGTGACCGCCTCGGGTAACTTGCCCGTCTTCGGGTCCGGCTTCAGGTCCCAAACCTTGATGGTCGAGTCCCAACTGCCGGAGGCCAGGTAGCGGCCGTCGGGGCTGAAGATCACTTTCCAGACGTAACCGGCATGTCCGCTTAGGGTGTGCCGTTCTTTGTACGGTTTTTCGCTCCTCTTGGGGTCCCAGTCCAACACCTCCCAGATCTTCACCGTCGGGCCGGCTGCGGCCTCCAGGCGGCCGGGCGCCGCGATCAGCCGGCCGTCGGGGCTGATGGCCACGGACGCGTTGGGGTTCGAATAATGGCGGATCTCAAAGTTCATCTTCTTTCCGGCCACGTCCCAAAACTTGATCGCGGGATCGGAAGCGCCGGCGGAACCCAGGTGTCGGCTGTCCGGGCTGAAGGCCACAGCCGGTACGGGAGCCGGAGTCGGCCGGAAGGGATAAACCTTGCTTCCGGTGGCCGGATCGTGGAAGGCGATCCCGTTTTTCTGGCCGATGGCGAGGAGCCGGCCGTCCGGGCTGAGCGCGATACCGGTCACCCGCTCGCTGCAGGAAATCGTTCTCAGTTCGGTCAGGGAATCTCCCAGCGGGGCCTGCAGGTCCCAGAGCTTGACGGTTTTGTCCCAGCTGCCGGAAGCGAGGGTTCGCTTGTCGGAGGAAAAGGCCACGCCAATGACGTTCCCGCTGTGGCCGCGCAGGGTGTAGCGGAGAGGGAACGCCGCAGGTTGCGTGGCACGCCCTGAGTCTTCGAAGGGCGTGGTCTGCGGCTGCTCCACGCCCTTCGAAGACTCAGGGCGTGCCACACTGGTTTCCCAGAGTTTCACGGTGCCGTCCCAGCTGGACGAGGCGAGCCAGCGGCCGTCCGGGCTGAAGGCGACGCCGGAGACCAGTTGCTTGTGTCCCGTGAGCGTGACACATTGCCCAGCCAGGGGGTCGCCGTCAAGGGGGGTGGCGTCCCAGATGCGGACCGTGTGATCGTAGCTGGCGGAGGCGAGTTTATTACCGTCATGGCTGAACACCGCGTCGGCGACCAGGCTGGGGTGGGCGAAGATGGTGAGCATCTCCCGGCCCTTGGAAGCATCCAGGAGCCGCAGTGTGCCGTCGAAGCCGGCCAGGGCGATCCGCTTGCCGTCCGGGTGGAAGACAATAGCGCGGCACTGGTGCATATTGGTCTGCTTGTCGATCTCCAGTTCCCCCGTGGTCGTGTCCCAGATCTTGATGACGCCGTCCCAGCACGCCCAGCCCAGACGCCGCGTATCGGGACTGAACCAGGCATGGGCAGGATAGGCCAGCAGTTCGCCACGAAAGGAAAAGGTCTCCCGCCCCGTCTGGCGATCCCAGACCTTGACCGTGCCGTCATCACAAGCCGCCACCACGGACCGGCCGTCGGGACGGAAGGCAACTCCCTTGACCGCCGCCGGATGCTCGGAAAACTCCTGGAGCAGTTTTCCGCTAGCCACGTCCCACAGACGCACAGTCTTATCGGCGCTGCCGGACACCAGCTTCTGACTGTCGCGGCTGAACGCCGCCTGCCACGCCGGACCCTTATGACCGGTCAAGCTGTGCATTAATTTCCCGGTGGTAGCATCCCAGACTCGAACGATGCCATCATGTCCTGCCGCGACCAGGGAGCGGCTATCCGGGCTGTACGCCAAGGCGCGGCACAATGCGCCGCGGCCGAGGACCAGATGTTGCTCCAGTTTGTGCAGCACCTCGCCCGTCCGTGCGTTGCGGATTTGGAAGGTCCCATTCATGCAGACCGAGGCGAGCTGCCGGCCGTCCGGGCTTAAGGCCACGCGGCTGACCGTCGCCGGGTGCTCCAGGGGAGTAGGGTTGCCGTAGTAGCGTTGCCGCTTGAGGAAGTGCCACTCCCAGCCGCGCAGGTGCTCCGCACAGCCGTCGAGCAATTCCTCGGCGCGGCCGACGTTGCCGGCCGCCAGCTCGCGCCCTGCCAGAGCGGTCCGCTGCAAGTACGTGGTCTCCTTCTCGCGCTCGAGGGCGGCGCTCTTCTCCCCCAGGGCATCGCTCTTCTCCTCCAGGGCGGCCGAGATGTTGCCGAGGCTGATCAGCAGGGCCACGATGGCGATGGCCAGGACCGCCGCCGTCGCGACCATCGCCGAGGCCACCACGGGCCGGTGCCGCCGCGCCCACTTGCGTCCCCGCTGCACGAGCGACGGCCGCCGGGCCCGGATCGGCTCATCTTTCAGGAAGCGCTCGAGATCGTCGGCCAGCTCCTGGGCCGTGCCATAGCGCTCGGCCGGGTTCTTCTCCAGCGCCTTGAGAACAATCGTCTCCAGCTCCGCCGGCATGGCTTTGTTCACGCGCCGCGGCGGCTTGGGCTCCTCGAAAGCGATCTGCCGCAGCAGCTCGTGCCGGTCAACCCCGTTAAACACCGGTTCCAGGGTCACCAACTCGTAGAGCGTCGCACCCAGAGAATAAACATCGGTGCGGTGATCGACCAGGACGCGCTTGGCCAGGGCCGCTTCCGGGCTCATGTAGCGGAGGGTGCCAAGGATGTCGCCGGTCAGGGTCAGGCGGTTATCGCTTTGAAATTGCGCCAGGCCAAAGTCGGTGATCCACAAATTGCCGCGCAGGTCGATGAGCAGGTTTGCAGGTTTGACATCCCGATGAGTCACGCCCATTTGGTGGGCATGTTCGAGGGCCTCGGCGGCCTGCATTCCCAGGCTGGCCATGGTGCGGAAAAACGCCGGGCTCGTGGCCGGACGTTCTGTGGAGATGGCGGCCACCGGCGCCGTGTCGCCGTTCGGGGCTGGGGTCGGCAGGCGCACGTCAGGACTCCGTCCGGCCCCGCTGGCCGGGGGGGAACTCCGCTCACGGAGTGAGCCGTCTGCAGAGCCAGTGGAGGCCGCGCCTTCGCCGGCTTCCAGGCGCCTCTGCTTGCGTAGCTCCGCGATCATGGTCGCCAGCGTGTGGCCGTCGATGAACTGCATGGCGTAATAATGGACGCCGCGCTCGCAGCCGACTCCGTAGACGGGCACAATATGCTGATGATGGAGCTGGGCCGCCGCCTGGGCCTCGTTTTTGAAACGCTGCAACTGCTTGGCGTCGAGGGCGGCGGCAAAGGGTAAAACTTTTAGAGCCACGCGCCGGCCCAGGGAAAGCTGCTGGGCTTCGTAGACCACGCCCATGCCGCCCCGGCCGATCTGCCGCAGAATGCGAAAGTCGCCCAACGGTTTGCCGCCCGCCAATTCCGGGTCCAACGCCGGCGCCTCTTCCTCCTGTTCTTGGCCCGCCAAATGACAGCCAATCTCCTTGATGAATTCCAAGCCTTCCATGGCCTTCTTCAAGGCGGGCGCAATGGTCGAATGCCGCTGCAGGAATTCCAGGCGGTCCACAGGCCGGCCGGCTTCCACCGCGCTCAGGTATTCTTCCAAAGCCGCCAGCACGCGGGCATCGTCCGCCTCAACGCCCGGCCCGGCCGGTTGAGGATAAGTTTGCGTTGGCGGCATCACCAGGATCGGATTCATACAATCTCCTCTAACAATTCGCGCAAGCGCGGCAGGGCGCGGGCCCAAAGTTTTTTGACGCTTTCCACAGTTCGGCCCATGCGCCGGGCCACTTCCGCAAAAGCACATTCTTCCAGATGCCGCAAAACTAAAACTTCCCGGTAATCTTTGGGCAGCCGTTCAAGGGCTTGGGCCAACAGCACGGCATGTTCGCGGCGAACCGCTTGCTGGCTGGGACTGCTGTGGTCGGCCACCAAGGCCTTGCCCAGGGCCTGCGACGACCGGGCCAGTTCCCCTTCCAGTTCTTGCTCCAGGCGGACGTCCCGCCCTTTGGTTCCCAGGTAGCGGCGCACCAGCTTGGCCAGGCGGCCGGCCAGGATTTGCCGCAGCCAGCCGACGAATTCCCCCGCCGTCCGCCCGTGAAAGAGGGCAAAATGGCGATGGGCCTCCAAAAAGGTCTCTTGCACCAGGTCCGCCGAATCGGCCTTGCCTTGCAAGCGCCGGCCGATCTGCACACGGGCCAGCAGGCTCAAATAACTGCGATGTTTTTCCAACAGCGGACCCAACCCCTTTTGTGGATCGATCCGCGCCTGAGTGAGCAGCGGGTCGGACTCATCTTCCTCGACGCGAGCCATGCAAGCCTCCCCTATTCTAGTCCCGGACCGGAGAGAAAAAGGGCCGCTGCCGATTCCCTAAGCATGATCTTTCTATCCCTCAAGAGATACGAATGCCAAGTTTTTAATGGCGGCGGCAGCGCTTTTACCGGGCCGGTGAGGAGCTTGCTTGGCAGTAAGGACCTCACCGGCCGCTTTTTTTGAAAACCCTTGAACCACAGAGGCACAGAGACACAGGGAAGGCGATTGATCTGGTTGTTCTGCTGTGTGTCTCGGTGGTTAGTCTTTCTTCTCTTTCAGACCCAACAATTCCGCGGCTTCCGCTCGGAAGTCCCAAATCGCCTGGTCGAACGCACTGCTTGGCCGAGCGCTCCATCGGCTACCGATCTGTTTGACCGACTGGTCGTACCAGCGGCGGGCGTCCGCCTGGTGCCGGGCTTGTTCCTGCTCGGGTAGTTCCTTTTCGTTTGCCAGTTTCCCATGGGCCAGGGACATCACGATCCACTGGCCGTAGTCGCCCGGGTTCTGTAGTTTGCAGGACGTTTCCAGGGCCTCGATGCTGGCCTTCCAGTTTCCCGCCCGATAATGGACCCATCCCAGATACTGCCAAGCGAGAACCGACTGCGGGGCGACTTCGACGGCTTCCTTGCTTGCCTCGATGGCCCGTTTGGGATCCCGGAGCTTCGGGTCTGGGTGGTTGGCCAGATCCCAGCCCTTCCTCGTCAGGACCCTGCCGAGGGCGTTGTGACCCCAGGCGTACTTCGGGTTGAGTTCGATGGACTTGCGATAACAGGCGATGGCGTCGTCCAACTTCCCCTGACGCTCCAGGGTGAAGCCCAGGTTGGCGTGGGCAATGACGTATTTCGGGTCGAGTTCGATAGCCTTCCGGCAGCAGGCGATGGCCTCGTCAAGCCTCCCCTGAGCCCGCAAAGCTGCGCCGAGGCGGTTGTGGGCCATGGCGGATTTCGGGTCGAGGTCGATGGCCTTGCGGAAGTCGGCGATGGCCTCGTCGCGTTTCTTCTTCTCTTTTTGCTCCAACTCGTCCAGCAGCTTTTTGAAGTCGTCATGGGAGCGGAGCGGGGCGAGCTTCGGCTCGTTCTTGAGCTTCTCCACATTGTTGAGGCCTTTCGCAATCGCCTGCCGGAGGTCAGCAAGTGCTTTGTCCGGCTGCTTCAACTGAGCAAAGGCAACAGCGCGCACATACCAGGCCTCCGGCTCGTCCGGCCATCCCTCAACGACCTTCCCGAAGTCCGCCGCGGCTTTGTCCCATTGCGCGACCTGGAGGTAGGCGTGTCCACGGTGCCACCAGTTCGTGTGCACATGGGGAGCCACGTCAATTGCCTTGGAATAATCGACGATCGCTTTGTCCCATTGCTGCCGACTGAAGTGAACAAACGCCCGGCCGGACCAGACCTCCCACGCATCCTGCTTCAGCTCGATGGCTTTGGTGTACTCGGCGGCGGCCTTGTCCCACTCGCCGAGCTGCCTGTAGATATCGCCCATTACTTGTCGGTACAGGATCATCTTCGGGTGAGCGGCCGCGAGCTTTTCCAGGCGGGAGATCGCTTCACGATCCACTGTTTCCACGTCTTTCCCCCTGCCGGTCTTGTTCAGCAGATCAACGAGTTTCGTGCGGTAGACCGGCACGGTAGGGAAATCGACCCGGAGTTTTTCGTAGAAATCGATGGCCTTGCCGTAGGCTTCCATCGCCTTGTCTTTTTGTCCTTGCTTTTCAAGGTCGGTTCCCGTCTGGCTGTATCTCCAGGCCTGTTCGGGGCGCTCCCCGGGGTCCGGCAGGTCCATCAAAGCTGCGGCTTCGGCTTGCACGGCGACAAGCCTTTTTTCCTGCGCTCTCTCAACCCAATCGATGGACTGATAGTACCAGGAGTGAGCCTCCTCTTTGTGGTCCAGTTGCCAGTGGGCCATGGCCATGTAAAACCACTGCCAAGCGCTGCCGGCAACACCGTGGCCGAGGTGCTCTTTGGTCTTGAAAATGTCGAGAGAATCTTGCCAGTTTCCGGATCGGTAGGAGGCGATAGCTAAAAACCACCAGCGAAGACCATTGTTGGGATCAGCTTCGGCGGCTTTCTTGAGTCGCTCCAGTTCAGGTCCCGAATGAGCGCGCCAAAGCCCATAGACCGTTTCCGCCTCCTGGAGCCGACCGACATCGCGAAACAGATCGGCAGCGTGCCAATGGCTCTGAGCCAGCTCCCGGCGATTCTCGGCCTTGCCGGCAAATTCTTTCTCCAATTTCTCCTGAATCTCCGCGGCCCGGCGGTAAGCCGCTTCGGCTTCTTCCGTTTTGCCACTCTTTGCTAACAGGCGGCCCAGCTCGACGTGGGTGCGCACCAGTCCCTCCCAGTGCTTGAGCCGGCTGGGAAAGTCGGCCGGCAGCTTCGCCAGGAATGGGCCCACATCGCCATACACTTGCAGTGCGTCCTGAAGCCTGCCGCCTTCTTTCAGGAATTGTCCCAGATTCAGGCGTTGATCGAAGGCTGTCTGCCGGTACCAGGGTATGGTGGGAAAGTCAGCCGCCAGTTTCTCATAGAGGTGCACAGCGCGACGGTAGGCCTTCTCCGCTTCGGCCGTCCGGCCAAGTTGCTTCAAGACGCCGGCATGATCGACCTGGGCATTGGCCAGGGAGTGCCGATAATCGGGGCCTGCCGGGAAGTCGGTCGCGAGTTTTTCACGAATGAGAATGCCCCGGCGCTGGTATTCCTCCGCCTCGGCCGGGCGTTGGTTGGCCGCCAGCAGGCCCGCCAGGATTCGCAGGTCATTGGCCAGGGCGTACTGAACCCAATTCGCGGCAGGCGCTTCCACCGCCATCTGTTCCGCATACTTGAGGGCTTGCCGAGAAGCTTCCTCCGCCTCCGCCAAATGCCGCGTCTGCTGGAACACACATACCAGGCCACGGTAAATCCCCTCAAGATTAAAAGCGTCGTCAACCATCTGGAGATTCCGGCGAAGGATTTTCTCGGCTTCATCAGGCTGACGGCCTGTCAACTGAGAAGCGAGCACGTTGCGTGCATTGACCAGGGCGGCACGATAGTCGGGCACCTTGGGGAAATCCTCCATAAGCTTTTCGGCTACCTGAACGGCCGGCCTGACCCGCAGTAGGGCCTCATCAGCCTTGCTTCGATCCGGCACAGGGAAGTTACTTAGCCAGGAAAACTCGATATGGGTGTTGACAAGGTGGTACCGGAAGGCGGGTTCGAGGGACGCAGATGCGTACAACTCTTCCATGATCGCGATCGCTTTGCGGTAGGCTTTGTCCGCGTCCGTGTACTGGCCGAGCTGTCGATGGATACTGCCCACGCGCCGGTAGGCCAGGGCCGCCTCCTGGCGGATCGCCGCTTCGTCGCTCTGTTTCTCGAGAAACTTCTGATAGAACTTCAGGGCGTCGAGCAGCAGGTCGCGGCGGATCGGCTCCATCTGCGGCACGTACACGAGACGGTCCTCCGCCACCCGCGTCAGCATCTGGTCCACGGCGGCTAGGGCATCCTTGAGGCTTTCGACGGACTGTTTCTGGGCGTCTTTAGCCAACCCTTCCTTCGTTTTGGCTTCCCGCTCACTCGCCTGCGCGCGCTGCCGCTGCTCTTCCGCTGTTTCCAACCGCTCCTCAGCCAACCCTTCCGCATCAGTCGCCCGGATCGCCTGCCAGACGCTAACGGCCGTGCCTAGAACCAGCGCCAGCATGATGACGCCCGCGGTCGCCAGCATGCGCTTGTTCCGCCGCGCGAACTTGCGGAAGCGGTACATCGCTGATGGCGGACACGCCTGCACCGGCTCGTCATTCAAATACCGCTGCACGTCGGCCGCGAACGCGCTGGCCGTCTCGTAGCGGCGGTTGCGGTCCTTCTCCAGCGCTTTCATGACGATCCAGTCCAGCTCGCCGCGGCAGAGCTGGCTCAGCCGCTTCGGGTCGGTCTGGCGCTGCGCCGACACGGCGGTCAGCGCGTCGGCCAGGAACGTGCTGATGCGCTGGCTGGGCCGCGGCGGCTCCTCCTCGCGGACGATGCGGCGGATCTCGTCATAGGTCGCCGTCCTGAGCCGCTCCTTGTCGAACGGCGTCGCGCCGGTCAACAGCTCGTACAACAGCACACCCAGCGCGTAGATGTCGCTGCGCGTGTCGATGTCCAGCCCGCTCATCTCCGCCTGCTCCGGGCTCATGTACATGGGCGTGCCGATCATCTGGGCAAAGCGCGTGTAGATCGTCTTGTCGGTAAGCTGCTGGCCGATGGCTTTGGCCACGCCGAAGTCGATCACCTTGACCACCGGCGTGCCGTCGTGCAGGGTGACGAGAATATTCGTCGCCTTGAGATCGCGGTGGATAATGCCCTTCTGGTGGGCGTGCTGCACGGCCTGGCAGACATGGACGAACAGCTCAAGGCGCTCGCGGGGTGTAAGCCGATTCTGGTCGCAAAACTCGGTGATTCCTACGCCGCGAACCAGCTCCATGACGAAATAGGGCCGGCCCGAGTCGGTGGCGCCGGCATCAAAAACGCGCGCGATGTTGGGGTGGTCCATCAGGGCCAGGGCCTGCCGCTCGGCCTCGAAGCGGGCAATGACCTCACGGGTGTCCATGCCGGGCTTGATGACCTTGACGGCGACCTTGCGGCGAACCGGGTGCTGCTGCTCGGCCACGAAGACCAGGCCCATGCCGCCTTCGCCGATCTGCTCCATGAGCTTGTACGGGCCGATGACCGTGCCGGGGCCCTCGGCAATGGCTTCGTCGCGCGTGGCCTCCTGCTTCCCGGCCCCACCCAGGAAAGCGCCTGCATCCCGATGAGCCCGCAGCAACTCCTCGACGCGCGTGCGCAAGGCCGTGTCGGCCCCGCACGCTTGGTCGAGAAAGCGCATCAGCTCGTCGGCCCCCTTGCAGTCCAGGGCTTCGAGAAAGATCGCCTTGGCATCGGCCTTAACGTCACTCATGGTTCGTCTCCGATCATCGTCCTCTAGTCAATGCCCCGTTTATGGCGAAACCCGCCAAGAAACAGGGAAAAATCAATCCAACCAATTTCACCAATCCGAGCCCAGCAATTCGGCCCCCGAGGGCGTCACGGCGGCCCACCAGGTCACGCGGCTCATGCTCGGGGCCAGCGTGCGGACGCTGCCGTCGGCCAGGCAAACCGACATGCCGCTGGCGTGAGCCGTCGAGGCCCGGGTCGGATCGCAGTTGCCCGCAGTGGGCTGGACCTGAAATCTCGACGCGGGGCCGCCGGCATTGGGGTTGCCAAGATATCCGGGGATCGCAAACGAAGCGTGGAACGGTTTGTGCGGCTGATTCATGGGCGGCGGCAAGTCGAAGAGGTGGTTGGCGCAGTAGGCCCACAAATTGCCGCCGTCCAGCGGCATGCTGGTGCTGGTGCAGCGGGCATATTTCTCGGCGTAGAGAATAGTATTTGAAGTGCCGTCTTTGAAGGCGGTCATGCGCGTCTTGCCCTGCGGTTTGCTCAGGGGGTGGGCGAACACCTGGCTGTTGGCCGCGTAACAGCACGCGCCCCAGGAATCCCCCATGGCCGTCACGATGCCGCCCGGACCGGCGCTGGGATCCGAAGGGCAAAGCAAGATTGGCACCGGCTGTTTGTAGACGTTGTTGTTGCCGGGAAAATAAATCGTGACCGGTCCAGATGATAATTGCACAGGGCCCAGGGCGCTGCGATAAAGGTTGCCTTGCTCGAGATAGGGCAGCAAGTGGAAAAAGTTTTGGCCCCACACGCCGCTCGTGGCAAGCGGAGTATAGCCGATGCCGGGCGGCAGGTGCTTATGGTCGTCATGATAAAGCTGGGCGGCCAAACCGATCTGCTTCAGGTTGTTGACGCACTGGATCCGATTGGCGGACTCGCGCACCCTTTGCACCGCCGGCACAAGCAGACCGATCAGGACGGCGATAATGGCGATGACGATCAGCAGCTCGATCAGCGTAAAACCGTGGCGCTGGGTAGTCCTTATTGACTTAAGCATGACTGCACCTCTGCTGTTGGGCGCGATGACTGCGGTAGGGCGGATTTTGAATCCGTGCGGACGGTTGCGAAAACCCATGGATTCGCTAACGGTCCGGCGCTTTGTGCCAGCGCGTCATATCCCAGACCTTTACCGTGGCATCCCGGCTTCCCGAAACCAGGCGCCGGCTCCGGCTATCGGGGCTGAACGCGAGGCTCATGACCATGCCGGTGTGGCCGCGCAGCGTATGCCGCCGCTCCAGGGTCGGCGACCCTTTCGACAAGTTCACCGCGTCCCAGAGGACGATCGTGGTGTCCTCGCCCGCGCTGGCGAGCCAGCGGCCGTCCGTGCTGACCGCCACCGCGATGACGTCGCCGCTATGGCCGCTGAGTGTGCCCAGTTCGGCCCCGCTCTTGACGTCCCAGATCTTGATGGTATCGCCGGCTGCCGTGACCAGGCGTTCGCTGTCCGGCGTGAACGCCACGCAGTCCCCGAAACCATAGTTGCGCACGGGGAGGCTGTGAATGGGCTCCTGGGGCTGCCCCGGGCGCGCGGGATCCCAGTTCCAGAGCTTCACGGTCCCGTCGTTGCTCCCCGAGGCGAGGAGTTTGCGGTTGGGGCTGAACTTGAGGCACCACACGTCCTCGACGTGCCGGCCGACGATGCCGATTTCCTTGGGCTCCGCCTGGGACCCGCTGACCTGGTCGGCTTTCGCATCCCAAACCGTCACGGCATGATTGCCCGCCTCCTTGAGGTGTTTGCCGCCCACATCATCCACCAGGAGGTGTTGGCTGTCGGGGCTAAACGTCACGCCGTACAGATGATCGTTGGGTGTCGTGAGGACGCAGAGTCGCTGGCCGGTGATCGCATCCCAGATCCGGGCCGTCTTATCCCTGCTGACCGAGGCGAGGCGCTGGCCGTCGCGGCTGAAGGCAAGCAGATAGACCTGGCTGGGATGGCTCAAGCGGTAGCGGCAGGCGCCGGTCGCCGCGTTCCAGATCCGCATGGTCTTGTCAAAGCTGGTCGATGCGATGGTCTGGCCGTCCGGGCTGAAGGCGACACTCCAGACTTCGTCGTCATGTTTTAAAGTCAGCTGTTCCTGCCCTGCGTTCGCCGGCGAGGCGTCCCAGATTCGGATCGTCCCGTCTAGAGCGGACGAGGCCAGCCGCCGGCCGTCCGGGCTGAAGACGACGCCTGCGCCAAAGAAGGTGTGTCCGCGGAGCTTGAGGATTTCCCGACCGGTCCGCGGGTCCCAAAGCTTCACCGTCTTGTCTTCGCCGCCGATGGTGGCCAGTCGGCGGCCGTCCGAGCTAAACGCCAGGCCAAGGATGATGCAGTCGTGTCCGCGCCAGCGGTGCAGCTCACTGTGGGTCGCCACGTCCCAGAGCTTCACGAGTCGATCGTAACCCGCCGCCGCCAGGCATCGGCCGTCGGGAGAGAACGCTACGGCGCTCATCGCCCGACCATCCCCCTCTTTGGACCACAAAAGGTCGCCCGTCTGGGCATCCCAGACCCGCAGTATGCCCGCCCAGCTGCCCGTGGCCAGGAGGCGGCTGTCCGGACTGAAGGCCAGGCAGACCGCCATCCGCTCGTGTCCGTGGAGGCGCTGAAGCACATGGCCGTCGTTTGCGTTACAGAGGACCACGCTGCCGCCGTCGCTGCCGGCGGCCAGGAGCCGGCCGTCCGGGCTGAAGGCCACGCCCGACGCCGCACCCGCGTGGGTGCCCTCATTTCCGCCCAGGCTGAAGACCACTTGGCGCGTGGTCAAGTCCCAGACCTTGACGGTCAGATCCGTGCTGACCGAGGCGAGGCGCGTGCCCTGAGGATGGAACGCCACGTTGCGAACCTTGCGCTTGTGGCCGCGGAGGGCTGGAAGCTCCGCGCCGGTCTTCAGGTCGAATCGTCCGACGGTGCCGTCTTCGTTGGCGGCGGCCAAGCATCGGCCGTCGGGACTGAAGGCCACGCCGCGGATCCCTTGGCCCCGGCCCTGGAGCTTAACCGGGTCGACCCGGCAGAGCCGCATGAGGTAGTGCCATTCCCAGTCGCGCAGGTCTTTCGGGCAGTCGTCGAGAAGTTCGAGGGCGCGGCCCAGGTTGTGCACGGACAGCTCGCGTTGGCCCAGGGTGATGCGGTGGAAGTAGGAATCGTGCCGCTCGCGCTCCAGGGCCGCGCCCAGGCCGCCCTTGGCCTCGGTCTCGGCTTGCAGCGCCTTTGCCGTCGCCTGCTGCTCCCGCGCGATCAGGACCGTGCTCGCCGCCAGTACCACCACCGCCACCAATACCGCCAGGGCAACGACGGCTGCTGTCGCCAGCATCGCCTTGTTCCGCCGGGCGAACTTGCGGAACTTGTACCACGCCGACGGCGGACAGGCCTGCACCGGCTCGTCGTGCAAATAGCGCTGGACATCGGCGGCGAAGGCGCTCGCGGATTCATAGCGGCGGTTGCGGTCCTTGTCCAGCGCCTTCATGACGATCCAGTCCAACTCGCCGCGCACCAGCTTCGTCAACTTGGCCGGCTCCGTGTGCCGCTGCGCCGAGATGGACGCCAGCGCCTCGCCCGAATCGCTCAGCCGCGTGCTCGGCTTGGGCGGCTCCT
>CAZFGM010000078.1:0-16296 GCA_964518515.1 uncultured Alcaligenaceae bacterium
GAAGCGCGGGTCCGGTTTAAGCGTTTCACTGCTGGCGGTGCGTTTCTTGGCCATGTTCTAGTCTCTCGTTGCTTTCTTTCTCGGAATGGCAATTGGCAATTTTTCCTTTAATTCAACGAGGGTTCCGGCACCGGGCAGGTGTCCCAGAAGGGGGCCACGTGGTGCACGGTCCCACTGAGGGGTTCAAAATAAAGCTGGTTAATGCTGCCACACGTCGGACAGGGAACTTTGACACGCGCCAATCCTTGGCTGCCGAGGGCCAACCCCTTGCCGGCACACTTGAGCGTAACCCCCAGGTCGTGCCGGCAAGACCAACAGGCGAAATCCAGGATGACTTCAAGTTCCATCATGTCTGGCGGATCCTCCAAGGTTATGGACTGGTAGGTCAGGCTTTCCAGCCTGACGACGGCGGCGGGTCAGGCAGGAAAGCCTGACCTACGTAGCATCCGCCCCGAATTACTTTCCTTCCCGTTTGGCGCCGTACTTGGAACGGGCCTGCTTGCGGTCGGCGACCCCCTGCGAATCGAGCACGCCGCGAACGATGTGATAGCGGACGCCGGGCAGGTCGCGGACGCGGCCGCCCCGCACCAGCACGATCGAGTGTTCTTGCAGGTTATGCCCTTCGCCCGGTATGTACGCCGTCACCTCGATGCCGTTGGACAGGCGGACGCGCGCCACCTTGCGAAGGGCCGAATTGGGTTTTTTCGGCGTCATGATCTTCACTTGCAAGCACACCCCGCGTTTCTGCGGGCAGCCCAGCAGGGCCGGGTGTTTCGGCCGGCGGTACTGCTGGGTCCGTGACTTGCGGACCAATTGATTGATAGTTGGCATGCCAGCTTTCTCCAGCGCTCGGGCAAACTCGCCCGCTAGCAAAAACGTTACGGTATTCCGCTCAGGGGAGTTGGTCAAGGGGAAAAGCGGCAAGAAGATCAAAGATCAAAGGATAAAAGGACCATGAGCGGATGAATATTAACCCCACACATCCGGATCGCGTTCCCAACCGTCTTGCCGGCGCAGGCGCTCAGTTTGTTGCAGGCGGAGAAAACTTTCCACGGCCAGTAAGCCCAAAAAGAGGGCGGCAAATCCCGGAGCAATCCCCAGGTAGGGCAATTCCGGTCGGTTCAAGACGATCAGCGAGTACACCGCCCCCAGGCCGGCCACCAGCAAAGAAAAGCCCAGGGACAAGCGAATACCGTTGCCCGGAAACAATCCTGAAAACAATTCGCGGCTGATGTGCCCGCCATCCAAGGGCCAAATCGGTAGCAGATTGAACAGACTCCATATCAGATTCATCCACAGGACCATCTCAATAACGGCCTGCAGCAGGGGCCGATTCCGCAGATCCTGGACATCCGGCTGAACCACGTACCATAACACCAGCCAGATCAGGCCATAAAGAAGCAATCCGGCCGCTGGACCCGCAAAGGATATCGCCACGCGCTGCCAGCGGCGCCGAACCTGGAAATCGCCCATCGCCAACCCCCCCATGGCGTACAAAACGACGTGGGACGGCCGGCCGAAACACAGCCCCATGAACACGTGGCCCAATTCGTGGACCAGAATGGACACAAACATGCAACCGATCCACAAAAGCAGATATTCAAACCCCCGCTCCAAGTAATGCCATCCGAAAATCGCACTGAACAGCCAGAAGGTCGGATGCACGCGCACGGGGATGCCGAACAACCGGAAGTTGATATCAAAATCCGAGCGCGACGGTTCGAACAGGAACACGGCGTACCTCCCTTAATTGCGGTTTTCTGATTTTCGATTTGCTTTTCCGGCGACGCAAGAGCAAATTGCCAAATAAAGGCGGGGCTGTTCGTAGTGCGGGCTTCGGCCCGTTTTTCGCCGTGACCCCTTTCTTGCACGGGCAAAAGCCCGCACTACGAACTTCCGTGGGCCGCATGTGCCCGAGGACGCATGGACTGGAACGCGCTGCGCTCGGAATTTCCGGTGACGGCCCGCTGGGCGTTTTTCGATCACGCCGCGGTGGCGCCGCTGACCGCCCGCGCCCGGAAGGCCCTCGGCGCCTACGCCGCCGACCTGGCCGACAACGGCGACGTCCACCATGGCCGCTGGATGCAGCGCATCGAGGAAGTGCGCGGCCTGTTCGGCCGATTGCTTCACGCCGATCCTCTCGACATCGCTTTCGTCAAGAACACCAGCGAAGGCATCGGCATCGTGGCCGAGGGCTTTCCCTGGCGGACCGGCGACAACGTGGTGATCGCCGAGGAGGAATACCCCGCCAACCAGTATCCATGGTTGAACCTGGCCGGCGGCGGCGTTGGAGTGCGCCGCGTGGCCAGCCGCGGCAGCCGGCTCGTCTTTGACGACATTCGCGCGGCCGTGGACGACCGTACGCGCATCGTCAGCCTCAGCTGGATCGAGTTCGCCAGCGGCTTTCGCAACGACCTGGACGCCCTGTGCCATCTGTGCCGCGAAAAGAGAGCGCTGGTTTTTGTCGATGCCATTCAGGGCCTGGGGGTCTATCCGCTCGACGTACAAACAACGCCGATCGACTTCCTCGCCGCCGACGGGCACAAGTGGTTGCTCGGCCCGGAAGGCGCCGGGATTTTTTACCTCCGCCGGGAACTGGTCGAACGCCTGCACCCGGTCGGCGTCGGTTGGAACAGCGTGATCGCCGCCCAAGATTTTTCGCACATCGACTTCACCCTGAAACCGCACGCCGGCCGCTGGGAAAGCGGCAGCCACAACGTCGTCGGCGTCACCGCCCTCTGGGCCAGCCTGGAATTACTCCTGGAAATCGGCATCCCGAACATTGCAACGCGAATCGAGGAATTGACCGATTATTTGTGCGACCGGTCGGGGGAAGCCGGCCTGACCGTGTTCAGCAGCCGGCGGCCCGGGGAGAAATCGGGCATCGTATCCCTGGTGTTTTCGGGCGACGCGCAGGCCCTGAAGCGTCGCTGCCAGGATGCGGGAATCGTTATCAATCATCGCGCCGGCCGGGTGCGCCTCAGCCCGCACTGTTACAATACGGTTGAGGAAATCGAGCGGTTTTTGCAGGTTTTACGGGAGTGAAACCAATTTAGCCGGCGGACTCGCCCGCCGCGGACTCCACGGCGAGCAAGCTCGCCGGTTAAATAAGGAGGACCCTCATGCCCACGCGTATCGCAGTGTACACCGGCGTGTTCGATCCCATCCACCTGGGCCATCTGGACGTCATCCGCCGCGGCAGCTCGCTGGTGGATCGCCTGGTCGTCGGTGTCGGCGATAACCCGGAAAAAGTGTCGTTTTTCAGCAAAGAAGAACGCGTCGAGCTGGTGCGCCGCGTGGTCACCGCCTACCCCAACGTCGAGGTGCGGCCGTTCGGCGGCCTGTCCGTCCATTTCGTGCGCCAGGCCGGCTCCCGCATCATGCTCCGCGGCCTGCGCACCACCAGCGACATGGAATATGAATTCACCATGTCCCTGGCCAACCTGGCCCTCGACCCCGGGATCGAAACCGTGTTCCTCATGGCCAAGGAAACGTTTTCCCACATCTCCGGCACGTTGCTGCGGCAGATCGCCACCTTCGGCGGCGAGCTCGACAAGTTCGTGCCGCCGGAGGTCCAGAATGCCTTGCAGTCCCGCGTGAAAGAACGGCGGGGGGATAGTGGCCCGCCCCTTGCTTCTCACGAATAATTCGGGGTGCCATTCACGTACCGTAACCGTTCACCTACCTTTTATTCCCGAGGGTAATTCGGCTGTGGGGCAGGATTCCGATCCTGCCAACCCCGGCAGGATCGGAATCCTACCCCACAAATACTGCCACCCTCGAACCGGGGAGTGAACGATCACCACGTACCTTCTCAATAACCCTTGGTCATTCTGGTTTGTAGTCCCGCCTTCAGGCGGTTTTCGGTCGAAACCGGCTAAAGCCGGGACTACGAACCCAGGGTTATTGAGGAGTTAACCATTCACTTCCTACCCCAGGCACCTTCTCCAAGTTACGTTTCCTGCCCACTTGTTTGCCGAGCCATCTTGGTCAACTTGATTCCGGTTTTCTTATGGAGTAGCTTGTCAACCAAGTTTTTCCAAAAGGATAACTCATGGACTCTTTCTGGACCGGCAAGCAGGTTTGCGTCACGGGGGGCACCGGGTTTCTCGGTTATCACCTGGTGCGACAGCTTATAGATCGGGGCGCCCAAGTTCGCGTGCTGGGTCTGCCGCCCCGGCTTATCAATCCCCTTTGGTCGATGGACAATGTGGACAATCGTTTCGGCGATCTGTTGGACCGCCACCACCTGCGGCAGGCGCTGGCGGGGTGCGCCGTCGTTTTTCACACCGCCGGCCTGGTCGCCGTCTGGGGCCCGGCCCTGGCCAAGATGTACGAGATGCACCTGAAAGGGACGCGGCTGGTCCTGGAAAACGCACCTTCTACCGCCCGTATCGTGCACACCTCAAGCATCGTCACCGTGGGGGCGACTCGGGACGGTCAGGCGCTCACCGAGGACAGCCGGTTTAACCTGACCGGTCTGAAAGTGGATTACGTCCATGCCAAACGGGCGGCCGAGGCCATCGCCCTGGACGCCGCCCGCCGCGGGCGGGATGTCGTGGTCGCCAATCCCGGTTACCTGATCGGTCCGGAGGATTATGAAAAGTCGGTCATTGGCCGGCTGATGGCCCGTTTTTGGAAAGGCCGGCTGATCGGCTGTTCCGCGGGCGGGTGGAACGTGGTGGATGTGCGCGACGCGGCGGCGGGACATTTGCTGGCCGCCGAGCATGGGCAGGCCGGCCGGCGCTACATCCTGGGTGGAGAAAATCTGCCCATGGCGCAGTTTTTCCAGCTCCTCATTCAGGCCAGCGGGGTGCGGCCCCGGCTGTTTCCTTGGCTGCCGGCCTGGCTCATGCACGGCCTCGCTTTCCTGGCGGAAGCCTATGCCTTGTGCCACCGCAAAACTCCCTATCCGGCGCTGCAAAGTGCTCGCCTCAACCGCTTTTATTGGTACTGCTCCTCCGACCGCGCCCGGAGCGAGCTAGGCTATCATGCGCGCCCGCTGGCCCAAGCCCTGGCCGATTCCTACGCCTGGCACTCGGGTTTCGGCCGGGTGCCGTTGCGCGGGTTGAACCGGTGGATGATGCGGCGGGCGGGATAACCGGCAAATTCCTCTGGCAATTTGCAAAAGGCGCGTTAGCTTACAAATAGGCTCTGATGGGAGGGAATCAACATGAATTCAGAATCCACGCAAGCGCTGGAAATCATTCAACCGCTGGCCTCACCGGCGGCCTCCCCGGCGGAACTGCTTTCGCCCGCCATTCCACCTTCTCCATCCCAGGTCCAGGCGGTGGATGCGGTTTTCGCCCAGGAAAAGGAACAACCGCCGGACGCCGGCTTGCTCGGTTTCGCCGCCGCCGGCATGCTGTTGCACGACGTGCTGCAGGACACCCTGGCCCGGCCGACCGAGGAGGAGGAAGAAAAGAAAAAGAAGAAGGAGGAAGAGGAACCGATCCCCTGAACCAAGCTCGACCCCCAGGGCTCGAAGACTCGCCCTGGGGCTTGGATTCAATGGTAGGTCACGCCGCCCGGCGAAATTCCTTGGCCTCGCGCACCTGGGCCGGCTTGCTGTGGGCCTTGTGGGCCAGGAAGTTTTCCCGGTATTTTTTCACAATCTCCGGAAATCCCTTCAAAACAACCATGTTCTCGGCGTTTTCCCCTTCGGCCTGGTTGGTAAAGTTGTAGCTGCCCGTGACCACCACCTTTTGATCGATGATGACCACCTTGTTGTGGGCAATGGCATGTTCCGAATCGACCAGGGGGTGCAAACCCTGATCGAGGAAAATCTTCAAGTCGGAATAGCGTTCGGATTCATTGCTCTTGTCGAGAACGATCTCGACGTGGACGCCGCGTTTCTTGGCGTCCACCAGGGCAAAAGTCAAGGGATCGGCGGTGAAGGAATAGGCCTGGACGAGAATTTCGCGGCGGGCTTTTTGCAACTCCTGCACCAGGGCGTCCTGGCAGCCCCCGCGCGGCGAGAACAACACGGCCACCCGCGGTACCCGGCCCAGCTTGGAACCCAGCCAGCGCAGCCAGTAGACGAGCGTGAGCGCCCCCATGAAGCCCGTGGCGATCTGCAGCCACATCAGGGTTTCGTTTGTAAGCCAATCCATAGGCAGCCATTCGTGCAGCCAATCCATGGCAAACAAAATACCAGAGGGGCGAAAAGGCGGAAAGAGGAACCCCGAATCCGTCAACTCTTCATGCCGAGGCGTTTTTCCCAGTCGTCGCAAATCGCCCGAGTTCGCTGGGCGGCCACGCCCAGGTACTTGGCCGGATCGTCCAGGACGGCCCGCTGCCCGGGAGTGAGGTTGTGCAGGTATTTTTGCACTGCCGCATCGGTGCGAATGATCTGGCCGAGCGGCCGATTTTCCGCGCGGGCTTTGCGAGCCAGGATGCGAGCTTCCTCGTGGGCGTCGGCATGGCCGGCCAGCGATAACAGCACATACAACGGTTCGGCGGTGACCAGATCCTTGCCTCCTTCCAGCACTTCGCGCATCCGGGCCGCGTCCGGCTCGACGCTGTCCAGGGCTCCCCGCGTGCGGTGGATGCCGTAGGCGAAGGCAGTCACGAATTCCGTGACGAAGCGCATGGACGCCGAGTTGGTCAGGTCACGTTGATGCTCGGAAATCTGGTCCATGAGCACGGTCACCAGCCGCGGCATGTAGGCCTTCCACAAGCTTTTGACGTTTTCGAAATCCTTCGGATTGACCTTGTGCGGCATGGTGGACGAGCCGACTACTTCGGACTGGGCGCTTTCCGCCTTGCGGTCGCGGAGCTCGCGGATTTCGCTGCGCTGCAAGTGGCGGAAATCGTCGGCCAGATTGGCGAGCACGCCCCAGCACGAGGCCAGGCTATAAACGTAATCGGCGGTATATTCCGGCTGCACCACCTGGCTGGATATTTCCGGAGCGCGCAGGCCAAGCTTGGTCATCAAGGCCGCTTCGAGGGATTCGGGATCGGCGGGGCGCAACAGGCTGAGGGCGTTATAGGCGCCGACGGCGCCGGCGAACTTGCCGCGCAGGTTGGTCGCCGCCCCGGCAATGTACTCGAGGCGCTGCCCCAGCCGCGACACGTACAGGGCCAGGGCGAAGCCGAAGGTGATGGGCACGGCATGTTGGCCGTGCGTTCTCCCCATCTGGGCGGTGTCCGCGTGAGCGCGGGCCATCTGAATCAGTTTCTGGATCAGCGCCGCCAGGTCCGGGATTAGCACCGCCCGCGTCACTTCCTGCAAGCACACGGCGCGGGCGGTGTCCATGATGTCGGCCGAGGTGGCGAACAGGTGAACGAACGGCCGGGCCCCCGGGGTGATGTTCCGGCGAATGCAGTTGACCAGGGCGCGAATGTTATGCTGAATCCGCCTCTCTTCCTCGTAAACTTCTTCCGGCTTGACCTGTTCGCCGGCCTGGACGATCTCGGCGGCCTGGGCCCGGGTGCACACGCCGTAATCGGCCAGCACCTGGGCCAGCGCCCCTTCCACGCGCGCCAGGTATTTCACCTGCGCCGCTTCGGACACGTACGGATGCAGCCGCTGAAAAAAGTCCGCATCGGCCAGGTAATAGCGTGCATCCAGCGGCGAGGCGGTATCAAAGGGATTCATCTTCCGGTTCGGGGGTGAATTCCACACCCTCGTAGATCTCGGCCAAAGGCAACACGGTTTCGATTTCGGGGATCAGCACCGAGGGCATTGACAAGGGGGGTTGCTACTCCTTTGGCATTGCCAGACGACGGACCTTTTCCACGGGAAGGCCCACGATCTGGGCAATTTTTTTGACGGCCAACCCTTCGGCCAGCAATCTGCGTGCGATCTTATCTTTGGCCTTTCGCTCCCTTTCGAGGCCCTCTTGGAGGCCCTCTTCGCGGCCCTCTTCGAGGGCATCCTTGAACACCCGGGTATCCCGAATATCAGCTAGATTAAACATAACTCTCAATTCCTCCGGACTGAGGTTAGCGAATTTTTGAATCAAGAATTCCTTTACCAATTGTACCAACTGATTGCCCAGGGCGGTATCCGGCAATTCGCGGCGGGCTTTGTCTAGAACCTTGGGGGCCAAATCGCGCACGCGGGCTTGGGAGGCCGACACCATCTCCCAGATGCCCAGGGCCAGGGGCGGGTCGGCTTGCGCCGGCAATTCGTCAAGGTAAATTCGCGTCACCTGGGGCGAATCCAAGAGGACCTGATACGGCCGCGTTTCCTTGGGCTCAAACGACCGCGCCAGGAAAATCGCCACCGCCCGCCAATCCTGGGCCGGGTTATTCAGCTCCAGGTAACCAAACACCTTGGCGAACAAGTTGGCGTAGTAGGTCGGAAGAAAGTACGACTGGATTTCGAGCACGTAAAACATCGATGCGCCATCCCTGCCTTTTTAGCTCCACCGAATCGAAGCGGTAACGCTCGGCCAGGTTAACGGGCAGGCCCAGCAGGGCAAAGAACGCCGCCGGGTAGGCCTTCAACAGCCGAAAAAACCAGGAATCCGTTTTCATGAGCGGCCGATGTGTGAAGTAGGTATTTTGCAATCGACCAATGGTTATTCCATCGGCCGGAATTGTAAAGCTAAAACCACTGATGTAAGTCAAGCCAGCTTGCCAGGGGGCGGCCGGTGGTCATGTGGGCTTTGCAACGAATTAGTAGGTCGGGCTTTCCAGCCCGACCTGAACCGCCCAAGCTCAATGAATCTGGGCAAGGGACGTCGGCCTGGAAAGGCCGACCTACAATTGCGTTGCAAAGCCGGTCATGTGCCCAGTGATCGATCAGGTCGGGGGCACAGTATTCGCAAGTTCGCAAGACTTACCATGGACAAGCAACGGACAGGAAGAATAAACTACAGGCCACTGACCACTGAAAACTGAAAATGAAAACTGACCACTGACACCGACCATGCCGCGAACCATATTTGCCTTCAACGGCGACCTGGAATCCCGTCTGGCCCTGCACTGGCTGGTCCACGAGCGCGGTTACGAGGTCCTGACCCTGTCGATCAATCTCGGCCAGGAGATTTACCTGGAGCCGCTGGGCGAGCTGGCGCTGGAGCTGGGCGCCACGGCGGCCCAGGTGCTCGACCGCCGGGAAATGTTCCTGCGCGACTTCGCCTTGCCGGTCTTGCAGGCTGATGCGGTGTACCAGTCCAGCTGCTTTCTCGGCTCGGCTTTGGCGCGCTATCTGATCGCCCAGGAGCTGGTCCGCGTCGCCCACGAGGAAGGCTGCGGCAGCGTGGCCCACAGCGCCGCCAGCAAGGGCAACGACCAGGTGCGCATGGAAACCGCCATCGCCGCCCAGGATCCGCGCCTGGAAGTGCTGACCCCGGTCCGCCAGTGGCACCTGAAAAACCTTCACGACAAGCTCAACTACGCTCAACGCCGCCGCTTGCCCATCGAGGAGCCCAAGGGTGGGCCGGTCAGCGTCGATCGCAATCTTTGGGGAGTCAGCCTGTACCTCAATGAGCTGACCGATTCCTGGCAAGAACCGCCGGCCGAGGTTTTTGTCATGACCAAGGCCCCCGAACAGGCCCCCGATCAGCCCGAGGTTTTAACACTGGGTTTCGCCGAAGGCATTCCGTGCAGCCTGAACGAAACGCCCATGGAGCCATTGCCCCTGGTGCGCGAATTGAATCGCCTGGGCGGCCTGCACGGCATCGGCCGCAGCGACGTCGTCGAGGACCGGCTGTTCGGCATCAAGAGCCGCGAGTTTTACGAAGCGCCCACGCCGACCATCCTGTTGACCGCCCATCGCGACCTGGAAAACCTGGTGCATAGCCGGGAGCTGATCCAGGCCAAGGAATCGCTGAGCCGGCGCTTTGCCGAGCTGGTGTACATGGGCTTGTGGTTCAACGACCTGCGCCGTGCCATGCAAGGCTTTTTTCAGGAATCCCAGCGCTATGTCTCCGGCGAGGTGCGGCTCAAGCTGTACAAGGGCAGTTGCACCGTCCTGGGCCGGCGCAGCCCGCACAGCTTGTACGACAGCCGGCTGGCCAATCAGTCCAACCTCGAGCTGTTCGATAACCAGTGGGCTCAGGGCTTCACGTCGCTGTGGACCTTGCCGTCGCGCCTGGCGGCGCGCCTACAGCCGCCGGAATCGGGCGGCAAAGCGCCTTTGGGATAAGCAAACGGATGGCCAACCAGTGATGATTCCTCTGCGGTGAATTTTCCGTAGCAACGAAATTCACCGCAGAGGACGCAGAGAAACGCAGAAAAGAAAAATTGACGTGCCGCACTTGAAAGACGGCATCGCCCCCGGTTAGCGGTTTTTTTCTCTCGGAGGGTATTTTTTGATTGGCCCCGCAATTGAGATTCGAAAACCCAACCCGTAATTTTTCACCGGTTTCTTCTTGCTCCCTCGATTTCCTAATTACTACAATAGGCGAGATTCGTTGGCGTCGAAGTGATCCGTGTCGCCTGGTCTACCTTGGCACAAGTAATCTCCATGTTACACCTCAAAGGAAAAGCCGGCTCCCGCCTCTGTGATGGCTGGACGCGGAGTTTCGGGAGCGGCTACGCGCCAGCGTGCGGGACCATGGCCAGCAAATCATCGAGATCACCTGCCGCCCTTGGATTACCTTTGCCCGGAGGAGATGCCCGCGCCAGCTTCCGGCAAGTTCCAGACCGAGGAGGGGAGGTTGACCGTGGTGGATTTGGAGCGGGTCGGGAATCGCGTCCATAGATCCAAGTCTCTTAAACGCTCGAAATTCCCGGTGGGTGTGAGAATTTTTTTAAGAATTCCCTTGCCTTTTTCTTTCGCTCGGGGAGATAATCCACCATTCTTCCCTCCGCATTTTGGTCTTATTTTGTTTATCGCTTTATAGGTCAGGAGGATTTGTCGTGAGGCCTTTCACTTTCCGCGTCCCGCGCCCGCGCCGCCAGCCCCCGAAACACTTTCTTTTTCTTGAAGCCCTGGAAGATCGGACCTTGCTGAACGGGTCCTTGGCGGACTTCCGCTCCCTGGCCATTGACCCAACGACGTACGACAACTCCAGCATCCTGGTCCGGTTCCGGCCGGAGGCGCTGGACACGCTGGCCACCTTTCCCGGTGTAGTGGACTTGGGCCGGACCTTGCCGTTGGTGTCCGGCCTGCACGAAGTGCCCTTGCCGGCCGGAATGACGGTCGAGCAGGCCCTGGCTATCTTCCAGGGGGATGACCGTGTCCTGTATGCCCAGCCCAATTACCGGGTCCACGTCACTCTGACGCCCAACGACGCGCGCTTCACGGAGCAGTACGCCCTGAATAACACCGGCCAGACCGGCGGCACGCCCGATGCCGATATCGACGCGCCCGAGGCCTGGGACACCTACACCGGCAATCCGAACACGATCGTGGCCGTCATCGATACGGGCGTGGACTACAACCACCCGGACCTGAAGGCCAACATGTGGACTAATGCGGGCGAAATCCCGGGCAATGGCGTGGATGACGACCAAAACGGCTACGTGGACGACATTCATGGCTACAATTTTGTCAGCAACACCGGCGATCCCATGGACGATTACGGGCACGGCACGCACGTGGCCGGCACGATCGGCGCGGTGAGCAACAACGGCGAGGGCGTGGCCGGCATCGCCTGGGACGTCAAGATCATGGCGGTGAAGTTTCTGGATTCCAGCGGCAGCGGCACGCTGACCGGCGCCATTGACGCCTTGAATTACGCCGTCACCAACGGGGCGACAATCTCCAACAACAGCTGGGGCGGCGGCGGCTATTACCAGCCCCTGAAGGACGCCATCGCCAGCGCCGCCCTCAAGGACCATATTTTCATCGCCGCCGCCGGCAACGATACCAACAACAACGACAGCAATCCTTCCTATCCGGCCAGCTATGACCTGGCCAACATCATTTCCGTAGCCGCCACCGACCACAACGATGAGCTGGCCTATTTCTCCAATTTCGGGGCCCTGTCGGTCGATCTGGGCGCTCCCGGCGTGGATATCCTCAGCACGGTGCCGACGTCCGGGCCTTTGTCCGACCCGAGCGGGTACAAAAAGTTGAGCGGCACGTCGATGGCCACGCCCCACGTCACCGGCGTGGTGGCCCTGGTGCGCGGATTGCATCCGGACTGGACTTATTCGCAAGTCATCAGCCAGGTATTGAATACGGTAGACCTGATTCCCAGCCTGGATGGGAAAACCCTCACCGGGGGCCGCCTCAACGCGGCGGGCGCGGTCACCGGCACGCCGCCGCCGGACACCACCGGGCCGCGCGTGGTCGCCAGCAGCCCCAACGGCAGCGTCACCGGGCCGGTCAGCAGTCTGCGCGTGACCTTCAATGAGCGCATCGATACGGCAACCTTCACCCTGGCCGACATCGCCAGCTTCACCGGACCCGGCGGGGATTTGACCGCCACCGACGTGCAGGTCGTGGCCGGTTCCCTGGATCGCCAGTTTGATATCACCTTCGCCGCGCAATCCGCGCTGGGCGACTATCAATTGGTCCTCGGCCCGGATATTGCCGATGCTGCCGGCAACTTGATGAACCAGGATCGCGACACCCTGAACGGCGAACCTACCCAGGATCAATATTCCGCAAAATTCACCATTGCCGAAATCCTGACGTTTTCCTCGACCGACGTGCCCAAGCGCATCGACTTCCTCTGGTCCGCCATCTCCGAGCTGGTAATCAACCAGGACATCACCATCGGCGACCTGAACGTCACGTTCAACATCCGCCACGACTATGTGGGCGACCTGGTCACCTATTTGATTTCGCCCGCCGGGGTGGGTTATTATTTGACCATTTTCAACGGCGCCGGCGCTAACTTCGAGGATACGACCTTTGACGACGAGGCGAGCACCGACATCGGTAGCGGGTCGGCGCCCTTCCACGGCTCGTATCGGCCGGTGGAGCCGCTGAGCAATTACGACGGCCTCAACGCCCGCGGCACCTGGCTTCTGGGCGTCGATAACTATGGCTTCTTCAACGGGGTTTTGAATTCCTGGTCGATGGCCATCACCCCCGGGGGCGGATCGCCTCCCGCGCCGCCGCCTCCCGCGCCGCCGCCCCCCAACAGTCCCCCCCAGGCCAATCCCGATTCGGCCGTCACGGACGAGGATATCGCCGTGACCATCAACGTCCTGGCAAATGATAGCGATCCGGACGGAGATCCCTTGACCGTGGTTTCCGTGGAAAACCTGCAAGGGGGCAGCGCGGTCATCAACCTCGATAATACCATCACCTTCACCCCGGATGCGAATTTCAACGGCTGGGCCAGCTTCACCTACACCATCAGCGACGGCCAGGCCACAGCTTCGTCCTGGGTATCCATCACGGTCAACCCGGTCAACGATCCACCCGTGGCCGTCAACGATGTCGTGGCGGCTTTCCAGGACACCGACCTGACCATCATGCCCAATACGCTGGTCAGCAACGATACCGATGTGGACGGCGACGCCTTGTTCATTGCCGCGGTCGGCAATGCCGTGCACGGCACGGTGGTAATCGACCTGGGCGCCGTGGTATTCACGCCGGAAGCCGGCTACGCCGGCTGGGCCAGTTTCGAGTACACCGTATCCGACGGCCAGGCGACCAGCACCGCCCGCGTCGATGTCAACGTGCAGGCGGTTTACTACTTGTCCCTGACCAGTGGCGGCACCTTGACCAACAGCGACGGCAGCACCTTAACCTTCGCCAATGCCGACATCCTCAGCCTCACCGTGGGCGCCGACGGCGCCTACACCTATCGGATGTTCTTTGACGGCAGCGACGTCGGCTTGACGCAGAACATCGATGCCTTCACGTTCCTCAATGGCACCATTATCCTTTCTACTGCCGGCGCCTTCACGGCGCCCGGGACCGGCGTCACTGGCGCCGGGGAGGACCTGTGGCAATTCAACCCGGCGGCGCTGGGGGACTTCACCGCCGGCTCGTGGAGTTTCCATTTTGACGGCAGCGACGTCGGCCTGAGCGGCAGCTTGGAGAACGTCGATGCCGTCGGCGTTTTGCCCGATGGCCGGATTCTGCTTTCCACGGTCGATGTCTTTTCCGTTCCCGGAGTGGCGACCGGAGGTCAAGATGAAGATTTGCTGGTGTTTACTCCGACTTCCCTTGGCAGTAGCACGAGCGGGACATGGGCGATGTATTTTGACGGCAGCGACGTTGGCCTGGCCAGTAACAGCGGCGAAGATGTCAACGCGCTATACGTCAAGTCCGGGGCCGGGTTGCCAACCCTGTACTTCTCGACCACCGGGAGCTTCGGAGTCTCCGGCCTGTCCGGCGCCAACGAAGACGTGTTCGCCTTCCAGCCCACCAACCTGGGCTGGACAACCACGGGCTCCTTTGGCCCCGGATTGACCCTGGACGGGAGCTTGTATGGACTGGCTTCGTACAACGTGGACGGGGTTTCTCTGGGCCCCTCCTCCATGCAACCCATGGCTGGCCCCTTGGGGGCGGGAGCAAAGAGGAAGTTGCGCGGCAAAGACGTCGGCTCGGCGGAAGGATCGGCCGCGAATGTGCCAATGGACGCGCCTGCCCCGGGAACCGCCGGCGACTTGGTCCTTGGCGCACCTGAAAGGACGACGGACCGGACCGCGGTCGCCGGGGTTACTTCGGGCCTGTCCAAGAGCGCCGTGGATGTTATTTTCCGCCAGGTGGCGAATGCGGCCGAAAAGTTGTCGTCGTCCTGGTTGGATTATCGCGCTGCGGAAGGGAGCGACGGGGAAGACGTGTTCTCGGTCTTTGAGGCGGTTTGGTACATCCGGCCGCGGCGAAGTTAATTTGCTCCCAGGCGCGGCGTAAGCCCGACGTGGACGTGGAAAAACACGTCGGGCTTACGCACGACGCTCGCCTACCCGTAGCCGCAGGCTTTAGCAGGCTTTAGCCTGCGACCGACGCAGGCTAAAGCCTGCGGCTACGGGTGATTTCCAATTGCCGCTCGCCTAACTCACCAGCTGCTTGGCTTTTCTCAGGATCGCATCCAGCATCCGAGGCGTCAATCGGCCGGTGAAGGTGTTTTGCTGGCTGGGATGATAACAGCCGAGCAAGTGGTAGAGTCCAACCTTCACAACGGCCCCATGGCCAAAGTCCGGTTTTCGCTCGGGGATGTGTCCCAGGGATCGCAAAACCTGGAGCATGCCGTCCCAGGCGAACTTACCCAGGCAAATCACGACGCGGACGTTCTGGAGCAGCGGCAACTCAGCGCGTAGATATTCCAGGCAATTATCGCGTTCGTCGGGCATGGGCCGGTTGGCCGGCGGCGCGCAGCGGACGCAGGCGGTGAGGTAGCAATCGCGCAAAAGCAGGCCGTCCCGGCGGTGGCGCGAGGTGGGCTGATTGGCGAAGCCGGCGCGAAACAGGGCGGCAAAGAGGAAATCGCCCGAGCGGTCGCCGGTGAAGAAGCGGCCGGTGCGGTTGCCGCCATGGGCGGCGGGCGCCAGGCCAACCAGCAGCACGCGGGCATTGGAATCGCCGAAACCGGTGATGGGCCGGCCCCAATAGGTTTCCTCGCGAAAGGCGGTGCGTTTTTCCCGGGCGACCTGCTCGCGCCAGGCCACCAGCCGCGGACAGCGGCGGCAGGCGACGATGGTTTGGTTGAGGACCCGGAGCGATAACTTTGGCATGAGATATTTTGCAAGCCTTACCCGGCTGGATTATTGGAGGCAACCGCGGCCGCCCGCGTTTCCCCCCCTGGCGGAGAAGCTTGCCCATTGCCGGCCGGTTCGGCGGCAGGGGAGGGTGTGGGTGGCGGCTCCTGTTTCAAGATGAACGGCTGCGGCCCCTCCTCGCCGGTGCCCATGAGATTGGCCCACGGCCGCCAACCCGGCACGTGAAAACAGATGGCCCGAATGGCCGCCATCAACGGCATGGCCAAAAACAGGCCCAGCGTGCCCCACACCAGGTCCCAGAACAGGCACGCCATCATCACGGTCGTGGCGTTGAGATCCATGCTCCGTCCCATGATCAAGGGGACGATCAAATAGCCCTCAATGACGATGATGGCCGTGTACACAATGAGTACGACCACCGCACTCAGGGGGTCCACCGTGATCAGGGCGTCCAGGAACGGCGGCACGGCGGCCACCAGCGGGCCCAGATAAGGTATGTAATTGAGAATGGCCAAAAGAATGGCCCAGGTCCACGGCTGATTCAAGCCGGCCCAGAGAAACACGACGCCGACCACCAGGGCAAGCCAGATGTTAATAAGGGTTCGCCAAACCAAATACGTATTGACCTGGCGGGACATATCCGACAGCACGGCGCGGGCTTTATCCTGAACTTCCTGGGTGGGCCCGACGATTTCCACCAGCCGCCGCGTCAGCATGCCACCTTCCAGGAGCAGGAAAAACAGAATGAACAGGATCAGAATCCACTGCCAT